>CAZLEC010000713.1:0-2463 GCA_964558245.1 uncultured Burkholderiales bacterium
GGACCGGGCACTACGTGTACATCACCGACCAGAACCACGGCTACGAGAACATCGATCTCCCGATCGGGACGCAGATGTGGAAGAACGAGCCGGTGTCGATCGGCAGCGGGAGCTGGCTCGGCCACGGCGCGATCGTGCTGCCCGGGTCACGCATCGGGCGCCACGTGGTGATCGCGGCCGGCGCGGTCGTGGCCGGGATCGAGGTCCCGGACAACTCGGTGGTGGCCGGCGTGCCCGCGCGCGTCGTTCGCCGATTCACCGGGGGAGGGTGGGAACCCGTCCCCCGGTGAACACGACTACTCGGCTCCAACCCCTCCGTTACTTCTTGGCCGCCGGCGCGTCGGCCGGCACGGGTGTGGCCGTCGGCAGCAGGTCGGCCGGGATCGCGTTGGCGGGATAGATCGTGACGGTGCCGGCCGGATCGAACAGCTTCACCGGCGTGGTCGGCCACTGCCCGGGGAGGTAGCGGGTACCGCCGTCGACGAGCCGGTACATCCCGAACCCGACGGTGCCGGTCTCGTCGGGGCCCTTCGCCTTCGGGTCCCAGTAGAGGATGCCGGCGTTGTCGAGCCCGCCGTAGTCGGTGCCCGGCCAGAAGCCGTGGTGACCGAAGGTCGCGAACGCCTTGAGCGTCGTGCCGGTCGAGAACGGCGGTCCGTGATCCAAGCCGTCGGCGAACGTCTGCGGCGTGAGGTGCGGGCCCGCGAGCTGAATCCCGTCCATCAAGATCTCGACGTCGCCCTTGATGAGTCCGTAGTTGTTCTGCGTGGGCGGCTGGGTGCCGAACCACCACTCGTGCAACGAGTACGAGTCCTGTTGCGGCTTGGGCACACGGGCGGGAATGAGCTGCAGTCCGAACGCGTGCTTCCACTGCTCCTGGTCGAAGGTGCGGGCGAACACGTTCGTGTCGGCGAGCACCGTGCCGGCCATCACCCACTCGGGGAAGTAGTTCTGCTCCGTCATCGCCTTGGTGAGATCGGCGGGGAAGATCGGGTCACCGGTGAACACGATCGTGGTCGCGCCCGTGGCCTTGAGCTTGGTCGCCACCGTGCGCGCGTCGCCCGCCAGCGACGCCAGGTTGAGGAAGTAGTTGATGTGGCCCACAACCGGCGCGCCGGCCGCTTGGAGATCCTTGTAGAAGGTGTCCCACGACGACTTGTACTCGCCGTCGGGCGTGTCGTAGCTGAGCAGCGCGAACGTGCGCGGCTTCGACTTCACGTCGTCGCCGCCGTAGATCGCGTTCTTGCCGACGAGCTGCTTCTTGATGAGCTCCGTGGTCATCAACGCGGTCTGCTCCGGCGTGGGCCCGTTCCCCCAGACGTACGGCGCGTCCTTCGCGAGCGTCGCCTCGGGAGACGAGAGCACGCAGGTGCCGAGGCAGAGGATGTGCTTCGCGGCGAGCTCGGTCTCGAAGCTCGGGGCCTGGGTCGGTCCGCCCATCACCGCGAACACACCGGCCGCGGACGCGGCGTCGGCGTCGGACTTCGCCGCCACCTCGTCGGTACTCGTGCCGTGCCCTTGGATCTTCACCAGCTGGATCTTGCGCCCGTACAGCTCGTACCGGTTCTCGTAGATGTCGGTGTAGTCCTTGTACGCCTGCGCGCTCGACGCCGGCGAGTCGTACGCGCCGGCCAGCTTCAGCAGCGTGTCGAAGGTCGGGTCGGGCTTGGCGCTGAAGTAGCCGACCTTGATCGTGTCGGCCGTCACTCCGGGCGCGGTGGCGCCACCGTTGGATCCGGTCGGCGCGGGGACGCACGGCGGCGGGAGCAGGATCGGGAACGCGAGCGTTCCCGTGGACGTGTCGCAGTTGGGCTGCCACTTGTAGTTCGCGAGCGTGCCCTTGGCCTTCGCTTCGCTGTAGAGGATCGGCACGTCGGAGAAGGTCTGCTGGCCCTGCGCGTTTGTGTTGGTCGTGACCGGTTCCTTCTTGCTCTTCTTGCTACCGCCGGCGAGACCGATGACCACGGCGACGATCGCGATCACCACCACGACCGCGATCAGCGGTGCGTAGCGTGCCAGCGGCGAGCGCGGGGCACGCGGGGTCTGCGGTGTGGCCATGTGGTCCCCCTTGAGAACGGTGTACGCGCCGTCGGGTGTCGGCGCGGGTCAGCTGGGTTCGCGAACGCCGCTGCGGGCGATCGCGGCTTCGGTGGTTCCGAGATACGACTTCACAACCGAGGGATCGTGCACGACCTCGTCGGGACTGCCGCTCATGACGATTTCTCCGAGGTCGAGGGCGATGAGGCGGTCGGCGATCGCCAGCAGGAGCGGCACATCATGCTCGATCACGAGGAGGGTCGCGCCAGTCTGCTCACGGATGCGGAGCAGGAGCGGCCCGAGCGCTTCCGCTTCCCGCTGCGCAATCCCCGACGACGGCTCGTCGAGGAGCAGCACCGAGGGGCGGTGCGCCAGCACGCACGCGAGGTCGACGATGCGCCGGCTGCCGGTGGAGAGCTCGCGCCC
>CAZLEC010000714.1:0-2462 GCA_964558245.1 uncultured Burkholderiales bacterium
CGTCGACGTCGACGACGTACGCATCGTCGGGGCGGGATATGCCGGCGGCGGGGTGATGGGATCGACGACGATCAGCCTCGCGGGCAAGGGCGTGACGTTCGCGGCCGTCGAGTTGCCGCAGCTCCGCGACGAGCCGGTCGTGACACCGGAGTCGGCCACGTTCGTGCAGACCTACGGCGGGCGCACTGCGTTGCCGGCGCCCCGACGGGTGCCGCGGCCGCCGTTCGTGCAGTTCCGCGCGCCGCTCGTGTGGACGACCTTGCGGTTGACGATTCACGCCGACGGCTCGAGTGACTACGAGTTGACGGGAGCGAGCACGTTTCCGCGCCACTGGGTCTACGACGATGCGGGCAAGCTCGCGGCGAAGGTCGGGCTCGCCGACTTCAAGCAGTGGTACCGCAAGTCGTTCGGCCGCAACACGCCGTGGGGTTCCACCAACAGCGCCGCGCTCGTGACCGCGGTCGAGACCGCGCTCGAGCGCGAGCTGGCGGGGTTGATCATGCGCGGCGGCGAGCCGCCGAAGCTGCGCAAGCTCAAGCCCGGCGCGCTGCTCACCGAGCAGGGCAAACCCGGCGACGAGGTGTTTCTGGTGCTCGACGGTGTGCTCGCGCTGGAGGTCGACGGGGAGCCGCTCGCCGAGTACGGCCCCGGTGCGATCCTCGGAGAGCGTGCCGTGCTCGAAGGTGGCGTCCGCACGTCGACGTTGCGCGCGGCCACCAAGTGCCGGGTCGCCGGTGTGCGAGGCGATCAGCTCGACCAGGCGGTGCTCCACAAGATCAGCCAGGGTCATCGTCGAGAAGAAGTCGATCAGGCCGAGACCGGCACGGCGTGAAGCTGCTCTTCTGCGGCGTCCGAGGCTCGACGCCGTCTCCCGGTCCTGAGTTCGTACGCGTCGGCGGGCACACGTCGTGCGTTGCGGTCGCGCACGACGATCGATCGTTCACCTTGCTGCTCGATGCCGGGACCGGAATCCGGCGCGTCACCGAGCAGCTCGAGGGGCGCGCGTTCGCAGGCTCGTTGCTGCTCACGCATCTGCACTGGGACCACGTGCAGGGGCTTCCGTTCTTCGCAGCCGGAGACCGCGACGACTCGCAGGTTCGGGTCTTCATGCCCGAGCAAGTCGGTCCCGACGGTCGCACCCGCGAGCCGGCCGAAGTGCTCGCGCTCGCGATGAGCCCGCCGCACTTCCCGATCGGTCCCGACGGGTTGCGGGGCGATTGGCGGTTCGACGCGTTGAAGCCCGGGAGCTACCAGATCGAGGGCTTCGACGTGCGCGCGTTCGACGTTCCGCACAAGGGTGGCCGCACGTTCGGGTACCGGATCACCGACGCCGTCTCCTCGGTCGCGTACCTGCCCGATCATTTCCCCGCGCGCGAGACGAACGACGAGATCGCCGGCGAATGCGCGGGCGTGGACCTCCTCATCCACGACGCGCAGTTCGTCGCGAAGGAGCGAGCCGTCGCCGATCTCTACGGGCACGCGACCGTCGACGACGCGTTGGCGCTCGCCGAGCAATGCGGGGCGCGCCGGCTCGCGCTCTTCCACCACTCGCCGGCTCGCCCCGACGACGACGTGGAGGCCATCGGGCAGACGGTGATCGAGGCCGGCGCCGCCCGCGGCATCGACGTGATGGTGGCCCGTGAGGAAGTCGTGGTCGACTGCGGGATCCGGGCCGGCTGACGGTTGAAGCCGCCCGGCCGCGGGTTGCCGCCGTAACCTCGGGGCCGATGACGATCAGGGTGGTCATTGCCGAAGACAGTTACCTCGTGCGCGAGGGCGTCGTGCGTCTGCTCGAGGCCCAGGAAGGCGTCGAGGTGGTGGGCGCGTGCGGCGATCTCGACGAGTTGCTCGCCACGGTCGACACCGAGCTCCCCGACGTCGTGCTCACCGACATCCGGATGCCGCCCACCGGCACCGACGAAGGCGTGCGCGCCGCGAACTCGCTCCGCGAGCACCACCCGAACATCGGGGTCGTGATGCTGAGCCAGTACGCCGAGCCGGCGTACGCGCTGGCGTTGCTCGAGCAGGGCTCCGCCGGTCGGGCCTACCTCCTGAAGGAGCGGGTCTCCGACGTCGACCAGTTGCTGCGGGCGATCCGCGAGGTGGCCGAGGGCGGTTCGGTGATCGACCCTCGCATCGTGGAAGGCCTCGTCGACGCCCGATCGCGGCGGCGCGACTCACCGCTCGAGCATCTCACCCCACGCGAGCGCGAAGTGCTCGCGGAGATGGCGCAGGGCCGGAACAATGCCGGGATCGCGGGGGCGCTCGGTCTCTCCGAGCGCGCGGTCGAGAAGCACATCAACTCGCTGTTCTCGAAGCTGGCGCTCTCCGAGGAGACCGACGGCCACCGGCGCGTCAAGGCGGTGCTCGTCTACCTCTCGGCCGTCGACGGGTAGGGCCGCGTGGCCATCTGTTCAATCGTGCTGACCCCACCAAGGGCGGTGGTAAGGGCTACCTGGGCG
>CAZLEC010000715.1:0-2461 GCA_964558245.1 uncultured Burkholderiales bacterium
TGGCGCTGTAGCGGCGCGCGTCGATCCCGTCGATGTACTACCCGAAGGACTCCCCCTCACCCCACGGCATCCCGACCGACAGCGCCGAGCCGGGGATGTCCTCGACCCCTTCCATCATGTCGACGAGGGATTCGTGATCGGTCGCGCGCACGGGCGCGAAGCCCACACCGCAGTTGCCCAACACGATGGTCGTGATGCCGTTGGTGGCCGACGGCTCGAGGGCGTCGTCCCACGTGACCTGGCCGTCGTAGTGGGTGTGGAGATCGAGGAAGCCGGGGGTGACGACCGCGCCGTCGGCGTCGATCTCTCGGCGGCCCCGTCCGTCGACCGAACCAACCTCGACAATGGTGTCGCCGTCGATGGCGACGTCGCCGGCGAACGCCGCGGCTCCGGTGCCGTCGACGATCGTGCCGCCCCGAATGACGACGTCGAACATGGTCACGCTCCTCGGGTTGTGCGACGGTTGCGTCCGGTGGCTCGTGCCCGCTCGACCTTGTCGCGCGCCGTCCCGCGTCCTGCCTCGGGTTCGAGGGCCGGGAGCAGCAACGCGTCGAGCGCCGCGACGAGGTCGCCCGGCGGCGGGGAGAAAAGGCAGATCAGCGAGATCCGCGCCAGCCAATGCGCGAGTGCGACCGGGTCTTGCCGGCGAATGTGCCCCTGCTTCATCGCCAGTGCCAGCAGGGGCGCGCTCACCGCGGCCTGGCGTTCCATGGCGTCGTCGAGATCACGCGTGACGAGCCGTCCCACCCAATCCGAGTCGTTCAGCAGCTTTTGCATCATCGGGTGGCGCTGGACGGTAGCGATGGACTCGGCGACGAACACCGTGATCTGCCGCGGTCCCTCGATCCCCTCGATAATCGCGGGCAGCCGCTCGAGCATCCGGTGACCCTCCCGCGCCATCACCAACGCCGCCGCGTGCTCGACGGTGCCCACCTTCCGGTAGACGGTGCTCGGAGCCACGCCCATCTCACGGGCGATGTCACTCAACGAGGTCTTGGCGAGCCCGTGCCGGGCGATGCACTAGACGGCGGCATCGAGCACCAGGTCGAGGCCTTCGGGCGGTGCGGTGGGCAGCCCCTCGGCCCGGAGCGGGAGCGGAATGATCTCGGCGACCTGCGGCGTCTGCACGGATGCAAAAACTACCCGTCTTCCGTGCATCAGTGCAACGGCCGACGGAGAACACCCCGGTCACTCCGGGAGTGCACCGCCACTACAGAATCGGAAAGTCGAAGTAGGTGTCGGGATACGGCTCGTCACATAGGGGATCCCGGACAACTCGAGCAGGCCCTGCACCGCTCCGTCGCGACGATGGCATACGCGCTCAGCCAACACTGGTCGGTCGACATACCCACACTCGCCCTTTACGGCGGCATCGGCGCCGCGCTCGTCATCGGTGTGATTGCCGGGCTGTATCCGTCCATGCGCGCAGCCCGCCTGTCGCCGACGGAGGCGTTGCGCTCCGTGTGACCACCGGCGGCCGGGTGGCCGCCGCCCACGTACTAACGGCTGCAACGGCTATTGCTGAACAAGGTCGACGATCGGCATGATGGCCGGCGGCTGTGCAAGCTCGATGCCCAGCTCCTGCATGACCGGCCCGAGGTACTTCAGGAACTCGTCGAACGCCTCCTGGCTCTCCCAGACGTCGAACACCTGAAGCCGGCCGTCCTCACCGAAGCACGAGTGGAGCTTCATGGCGCTCTCAGGCGCCCCGGCTTCACGCAGGCGGTCGCGACCCTTGGTGTGCTGCTCACGGGTCATGTTCTTGGTGACGATATAGATGGCAATCACGAGAAATGGACTCCTGTTGGTTGGATTACAGAGACCATTCGTCGACCGGCGCCCGGCTGGATCACCGCATTCCACGGGCGCCGGCTCGGGGTTACTCGTCGCGCTCTCGGAATGCCTGCATGAGACGATCGCGTAGGTCGGAGGGCGAGGGTCTCGCGACGTTCCGCGAGTGTCAGCCCGCGACGATCACACGTGCGATCGCGGCATAGAAGATCAGGCCCGCCAAGATCACGAGCGCGTGAAACACCTCGTGGAAGCCGAACACCGCGGGCATCGGGTCGGGTCGGCGGGCCGAATAGACCTGTGCACCGGCGGAATAGGCGACACCACCGCAGACGATGAGCGCGAACGTGACGACGCCGAGCTCGTGCCACAACACCGGAGTGAACGCGAGGGCCGTCCACCCGATGACGACGTAGAGACCCGCGACCAGCCAACGCGGCGCGTTGAGCCACAACATCTGCACGACGATCCCGGCCATGGCCAGGGGCCACACAACGCCGAGCAGAATACGCGCGCTGCGCGTGTCGAGTCCGACAACCGCAATCGGGGTGTAGGTCGCAGCGATCCCAACCAAGATCATCGAATGGTCGAGCCGGCGGAGATATCGGCGGACCGATGCGCTCCAATGCCCGCGGTGATAGCAGGCGCTCGAGGCATACATCGCGGTGAC
>CAZLEC010000716.1:0-2455 GCA_964558245.1 uncultured Burkholderiales bacterium
GTACCTACGGTCGCCTCACCGGGAAGGGCGTTGCGCTCCGCATGTGCGTCGAACGCATCCTGGCGACGATGCCCTCGAACGAACGGCCGCGCGGCGTCGCGTGGGGGATCCGCTCGACGCTGAGTCGGGACCCCTGAAGATCAGCCCCAGCGGGCGAGCTCGGCGGGGAGATCGAGGCGCTGCGTGACTGCGTCGTGCTCGTACTTGCCCCACGCCTCGCGCGGCACCGTCCACAACACCTCGAACTCGATGCCGTCGGGGTCGTGCGCGTACAACGACTTGCTGACGCCGTGGTCGCTTTCGCCGACCAGTGCGCCGAGCCCGATCAGGCGCTCGCGCATCGCGGCGAGATCCTGGATCGTGTCGACCTCCCAGGCGAGGTGGTACAGCCCCGCGCGGCCCTGCTCCGGTCCGGGCGCCTGCGCGCCGATGGTGAAGAGGCCGAGGTCGTGGTGGTTGTCGGTCTCGGCGGCGCGCAGGAAGATCGCCGCGCCGTCGCCGAACTGACCGGCGACGACGAAGCCCAGCGCCTCCTGATAGAACGCGGCGCTCCGTTTGGCGTCGCGGACGTAGAGCACCGCGTGGTTGAGCCGTCGCACTGCAGTCATGGCGCTCGCAACCCCCGGAGTCTCTCGACGATTCCCGGGAACACTTCCACGAATCGCTCCACGTCGGCAGCCGAGCTCGACCATCCGACGGAGACGCGCAGCGAATGCTCGGCGTCGACTCCCATCGCGGCCAGCACGGGTGAGGGTTCGAGCATCTCCGACGAGCACGACGACCCCGAGTGCACGGCCACGCCGTGCTGGTCGAGCGCGAGCAGGATCGGTTCGGCCTCGACTCCCTCGACGCCGAGGCACAACAGGTTCGGCAGTGACTCCCCGGCGTCGCCGGGGCCGTACCGCCGCACGCCGGCCACGAGCTCGACCACCGCGGCCGCCGTGCCGATCAAGCCCTGCTGCGCCGTGATCTCGGCCGCCAGATCGACCGCGCCGCACGCGGCGCCGAACCCCACCCACGCCGGGACGTCCTCGATGCCGGCGCGCCGGGCCCGCTCCTGCGCGCCGCCCACGACGAACGGCTCGAGACGCAAACCCCTCCGTACGAGCAACGCTCCCGCGCCCTTGGGGCCGCCGAGCTTGTGCGCGATGACCGAGCAGAGGTCGGCGCCCAGCGCCCCGAAGTCGACGACTGCGTGGCCGGCAGCCGCACACGCGTCGACGTGCACGATCGCGCCCTGCTCGCGAGCCGCGGCCGCGACGTCGGCCGCGGGTTGCCGCGTCCCGACCTCGTGGCTCGCCAGCTGGATCGACACGAGGTGCGTGTCTGGGCGCAGGGCGGCGAGCACCTCGGACGCGTCGAACCGGCCGGTGCCGTCGACGCCGACGACCGTCACCTCGGCGGACGAGCGGGCGATCGAGTCGCGCACGCTCGAATGCTCGACTGCCGTCGTGACGACGTGGCCCGGGGTCTGGTGGCGCGCCAGCGCGCCCCACACCGCAGTGTTGACGGCCTCGGTGCCCGAGCTGGTGAACACGACCTCCCGCGGTCGCGCGCCGAAGAACGCCGCGACCTGCTCGCGCGCGTCCTCGAGCGCGACACGTGTGATCCGGCCCTCGGCGTGCAGTCGCCCGGGATCGGCGTGGTGATCGCGCAGGTAGGGGAGCATCGCTTCGAGCGCCGCGGGGCGCAGCGGCGACGACGACGCGTGATCGAGGTAGGCGCGCGCCAAGGAATCCTCAGACGCGGGTGACGCAGTTGTCGTCGCCGTGCGGACGACTCTGCTCGATGGTGGGCTGCGTCTCGCCGTACAGCCCTTCGAGCATTCCTTTGACCATGCCGGTGTCGACCGCGCACAACACGTGCGGGTACCGGCGCGCGGCCTCACCGAACGGGCAGTGCTCCGCGACGAGTGTGAGCGCGTTGCCGCGCGTCTCGGCGTGGGCTGCGAAGCCGTGCGCGGTGAGCGCGTCGGCAACCGATGCGACCGCGGCCTTCACGGAACGGTGACCCTCTGTGGGCTCCATGCGCTTCGCCATCGCGCGGCCGTACTCGAGTCCGACCTCCTGCGCGATCTCCCGGGCCTCCTCGACCGGCAGCCGCTCGAGCGCGCGGGCGAGCAGCGTCGCGAGCAGGTCGTCGCGCCGGGGCGGGAACGCGAGGTGGCTGTCGTCGGCGGACGCGCGGTACCGCTTCGAAGGACGGCCGGCCGACTCGTGACGCGCCAGCTCGACGTCGAGGTAGCCGCCGCCCGCGAGCTTCTCGAGGTGGTGGCGGGCGACGTTGGGGTGGAGCGCGAAGCCCTCGGCGACCTCGGCCGCGGTCGCCCCCTCGGTGCGGGCGCGAACGAACAGGTAGATGTCGCGCCGGGTCGGGTCCCCGAACGCCGTGGTGACCGCGGCCACGGCCGCCGCGAACTCGTCCGGAGTGAGGTCGGCGTTGGTCACATGGGTAT
>CAZLEC010000717.1:0-2450 GCA_964558245.1 uncultured Burkholderiales bacterium
CCGTATCGTGCTCACCGGCCGTCTCGGTCCGCTCCATCCCGACGCGTTCGACGGCCGCGCGCGATGGCGGCACGCGGTCGGCCGGCTCGACCGGGTTCAGTTGCTCGCACTCGAACCGGCGCGGGGCGCGCTGCGCCTCGCCAACTCGCTGCGCGACGTCGTGCTGCGCGGCACCGCTCCGTTGACGCCGGCATCGCGTGCGCTGCTGGCGGGATTCCTGCTCGGCGACACCCGCGCGATACCACCCGACGTCGTGCTGGCCTACCGGAATTCGGGGCTCTCGCACCTCCTCGCGGTCTCCGGCGAGAACGTCGCGTTCACGCTCGCGCTCTTCGGGCCGTTGTTGCGACGGCTCGATCTCGGACCCCGCACAATCGGCGCCGTCGTGATCGTGCTGCTGTTCGCCACCATGACGCGATTCGAGCCGTCGGTGCTGCGAGCGTCGGCATTGTCGGTCATCGCGTTGGGCGCGTCGTTCGTGGGCCGGCCCGCGTCGAGCCTGCGCGCGCTGGCGCTCGCGATCATCGTCTTGCTCGCGGTCGACCCGTTCCTGCTCCATTCGGTTGCCTTCTGGCTCTCGTGTGGCGCGAGCGCGGGAATCGCGACGCTGGCGGGACCGCTCCGGTAGCGGCTCCCGGGTCCGATGTGGCTGCGCAGCCCGCTGTCGGTGTCGCTCGCGGCGCAGGTGGGGGTCACGCCGGTGCTGCTCGCCACCTTCGGGACGGTGCCGGTCGTCACGCCGTTGGCCAACCTCCTGGCGGCCCCGGCGGCCGAGGCAGTCGGCGTCTACGGAATGCTCGCGAGCGCGGTTGGAGGGCTGACTCCCCGCTTCGCGCCGGTGCTGCAGACGCCCTCCGCGGCGCTCGTCGCCTGGGTGACGACGGTGGCGCGAGCCGGCGCCGCGGTCGGGATCGAGATGGATCAGCGCACGGCATGGTTGGCGCTGTCGGCGGGATGCGCGCTGGCGGCCGCCGCCGTGGCGCGTCGCGGGCGGCGGGGCCGCTCGGGTGGTGGGCGACCCGCCGTGCCCGTCGGCCCGGCTCGGTAGCCTCCGCCGCGTGCCGTACCCGACGATCCGCATCGGCGACCGACGCCTCGACGTGCGCGCCCGCACGCTCGTGATGGGAATTCTCAATCGCACCCCCGACTCCTTCTACGACCGCGGCGCGACGTGGAGCTTCGACGCGTTCCTACGGCGGGCGGAAGAGCTGGTGAACGACGGCGCCGACCTGCTCGACGTCGGCGGCGTGAAGGCCGGCCCCGGTCCCGAGGTCGGCGAGGCCGAGGAGCTCGAGCGGGTGGTCCCCGCCATCGCCGCCCTGCACGCACGTTTCGACGTGCCGATCTCCGTCGACACGTGGCGCGCGTCCGTGCTCGATGCGTCGTGCGACGCGGGTGCCGTGGTCGGCAACGACATCTCCGGATTCGCCGATCCCGACTACCTGACCGTCGCGGCCGCTCACGACGCGACGGTCGTGGCCACGCACATCCGGTTGCGGCCCCGAGTGGCCGACCCGGATCCGCACTACGACGATCTCGTCGGCGAGGTCACGAGCTTTCTCCTGGAGCGTGCGGCCCGCGCGGTTGCCGCCGGCCTCGAACCCGAGCAGATCGCGCTCGACGCGGGTCTCGATTTGGGCAAGACACCCGCCCAGAGCGCCGTGCTCCTGCGCGAGTCGGCGGTGCACGCGGAGCTCGGCTACCCGCTGTTGCTGTCGGCGTCGAACAAGCGGTTCATCGGCGAGTTGCTTGCCCGTGAGATCGACGACCGGCGGGAGGAGTCGTTGGCGGCCGCGGCGTACGGCGTGATCTGCGGGTGCCGGATCGTCAGGGTGCACGACGTTGCCGGGACGCGTCGGGTGTGCCTGACGCTCGAGGCGTTGCTCGCATCGCAGCGCGAGCCCGCGAGCGCGACACCGAGGACTTCGGCGTCGTGACGATCGTCTTGGTGCAGGGCACCGACCCGAGCTTGCGCGACCGCGAGGTGCAACGGGTCGTCGACGAGCTCCTCGCCGGCGTCGACCGGTCGATCGCGCTCGACGACCACACCATCGAGTCGCGGCGCCGGACCGGGGCGAGCGCCGACGCCGACGGTCCGGCCGACGAAGCCGACGATGCCGGCACGGGAGCGTCGCTCGAGTTGCCGACATTCGCCGCGGTCGTGAACGCGGTGCAGAGCCCGCCGTTCATGACGGAGTGCCGCGTCGTCGTCGTGCGTGAGATCGGCAATCTCACCGGCGAGCAGGGAAAGTGGCTCGCCGAATGGATCGCGGATCCGCTCGAGGGAGTGCACCTCGTGCTGGTGTCGGGCGGTGGGCGCGTGCCCGTCGCGCTCGACAAGGCGTGCAAGGCGAGCGCGACCGTTGTGGGCCCGGCGGGTGAGCAGACTGCGACGGCGCTGGCGAGCGCGGTCAAAGCAGCCCGGCTGCGGCTGAGCGCGGATGCGTCGG
>CAZLEC010000718.1:0-2435 GCA_964558245.1 uncultured Burkholderiales bacterium
CACGATTGGGGCGGACTGCTCGTGTGGACCATGGCGCGCCAGTATCCCGAGCGGATTGCCGGAGTGATCGGGGTGAACACGCCGGATCTCCCGCGCTCGTCGGCGCCGCCGGTGGAAATCCTGCGGAGGCTGTCACCCGACCGACCGTTCTATCTCGTGCAGTTCCAGGATCGCGGCGTTGCGGAGTGGGTGTTGTCGTGGGGCGGCCGTGCCCACGACGACTTCGTCGACTTGATGTTCGACGGACCGGCGACGGTCAACACCGCGGCTTTTCCGCCGGACGTGCGCGAGGTCTACAAGCGGGCGTTCCGAGGCGCGGGCGCGCTCACACCGCCGCTCGAGTACTACCGCAACATCGACCGCAACTGGGAGCTCACCGCGTCGATCGCGGACCGCACGATCGACGTGCCCTGTCTCATGATCTCCGCGGCCGGCGACGTGGTGCTCACTCCGGCGATGGCCGACGGGATGGAAGCGCGCGTCCCGAACCTCGAGAAGATCGTGATCGAGCACTGTGGGCACTGGACCCAGCAAGAGCGCCCGCAGGAGACGACTGCCGCGATGCTCGCGTACCTCCGCCGACTCGACCCCTGGTAGCGCCGGCGAACCGTTCGCAAGGGCTAGGGAAGAGGGACGACCGCGCCGTTGACGTAATCGGCGCCGTTCGCGCAGACGCGGCCGACGGTCGCGGCGACCTTCGCGAGCGCGTCCGCGTCGGTGCCGGATGCCGCGACCACGTTGACCCGCACGCCCGCGGCCGCGTGCTCGACCGCAGCTTGGTGCGCGAGGTCGATCAGCGCGCCCTTCGACGCTTCGTAGGCCGCGCGTCCGGGCTCGCTCGTCGCGTCCACCGACGAGCCGAGCAACACGACCGCGCCGCCGCCGCTCCCGGCGATCGCAGGTATGCCGTGTTTGCAACAGAGGAGAGAGCCGTTCACGTTCACGTCGAGCGCGTGCAGCCAGTTGTGGGTACCGAGACCGTCGGTCGGCGCGTGGGCGCCGGCCCCGGCCGAGCACACGAGCGCGTCGAGCCGGCCGTGCCGTTCGGCGATGGCGTCGAACATCGCGGCGACCTCGCCTTCGATCGTGACGTCGACGGTCTCCGATTCGGCGTGGAGCCCGGCCGCGTTGAGATTGTCGGCCACCTGCCGCCCGAGGAGCTCGTCGGCGTCGGCCGCGACGACGAGATCGCCGCTCGATGCGAAGTGGTGCACGATCGCCTCGCCCGGCCCGGAGGCGCCACCGGTCACGACGACGATCCGGCTCGACGGCGCGCCGGACGCCATCCCGCCGTGACTCGAGCCCGGCCCCGATCCCGCCGCCATCGCGGTCGAAGGTATGCAGCGCCGGCGCGCGTGTCAACGCGAGCGTCGATGCGCGGAGTCTGGGCGCTCGATTTCGGGCGAGCCATCTACGATCTCGTCGATGACCGAGGACCCGATCGACAAGTACGGCGCGCTGTTCGAGCGAGACGGCAATCGCTACGTCCCGACACCGCTCACTCGAGGTCCGTGGGATCCCCGAGCCATGCACGGTGGCGCGCCCAGTGCGCTGTTCGCGCACGTCTGCGAAACCCACGATCCCGGGCCGGCGAGCTTCGTCGCTCGTATCACGGTCGAATTGTTGCGTCCGGTTCCGCTCGAGCCGCTGACGATGCGCGTGCGCACGATCAGGCCGGGTCGCAAAGTGCAGTGGCTGGAAGCCGCGCTGCTCGACGACGACGAACGCGAGATGTCGCGCGCCACCGTGCTCCGGTTGCGGTGCGGCGACGTCGACACGAGTGGTTCGGTCGGTCTCGACGCGGAGGCGCCGCCGCCGCCGGACACCGGCAACCGGCCCGAGGTCTTGTTCGGACCGAGCGACGTCGGTTACTGGAACGCCCACGAAGTGCGCATCGTGCGCGGCAACTGGAGCGAGCCCGGTCCCGGCATCGGGTGGTTTCGCCTGCGGTGTCCCGTCGTGGCCGGCGAGGACCTCTCACCGTGCGCACGCGCGGCCGCGTGCGCCGATTTCGGCAGCGGCGTCGGGAATCCGTTGCGGTTCACGCACGCGACCGGGATCAACGCCGACGTGACGATCGCCCTGCACCGTCATCCGTTCGGCGAGTGGGTGTGTCTCGAGTCGGGGTCGTGGGTGCATCCGCACGGGGTCGGACTCGCCGAGACGCGACTCCACGACGAACGCGGCCCGATCGGACGCGCGGTGCAGATGCTGTTGGTGGAGCCGATCGCCAAGCGCCCCAGCCCGATGGAATCGAGACGCAGATCCGGCGGCCTGGAGGGCTAAATACGGATTCAGTAGTCGTCGGGGTCGCGCTCGATGTCGGCGGCCATCAACTCGAACTCGCCGTTGCGGAACACGAGCATGGCCGGCCGGCCGGCGAGCGGGGGACGCAGGTCACCGCGGCTCTTGTCGACCCGCACCGCGATCGTGCG
>CAZLEC010000719.1:0-2432 GCA_964558245.1 uncultured Burkholderiales bacterium
GCCAAACACGGCCTCAACGGGCTTCGCGCGACGCACACGCAGGATCATCGCGGCGTCGGTCACCTCCAGGATAAGGGGCGTCAACCCCGCGTCAAGGTGGGCGAGCGGCAGGCGGGTCGCCGCGTATACCCGGTTTGCGCCTCTCCCCAAGGCTTCCTCGACGAGCGCCTGGCCGATGCCACGGTTGGCGCCGGTGATGAGAACTGCCTTCCCTGCGATCGTCATTGCATCCTCCTTCGGTTTTCCGACTCGGAGGTCCGGGTCGGATGTGGGTTCGGTCAGGAGGCGTGGAACTCGCTTCCCGAAGGCTGTAACTCCCACGCCAGAGAAAAGTCGTCGCGCTCCAAGAATGTTTTTCGCCGCGACGACTCTTGGGGCGGCTGAGCGGTTCTAGGTGCGACAGGAACGGTCCCGACGGAGGAGACTTCGAGAAGACCTCTTCGAAAATGGCCCTTCGACGGTCGTACCTCGGGCGAGAATCCTCGCCCATAGGCTGAGGTCGTGAGCGTGGTCATTACGCCGGGTGCCGTTTCGGCGGACGAGTTCGAGCCGTACCGCCGCGAGCTGGTGGGCTACTGCTACCGGATGCTCGGATCCGTTCACGAAGCCGAAGACGCAGTCCAGGACACCATGCTGCGCGCCTGGCGGGCACTTGCAACCTTCGAGGACCGCGCCGGCCTGCGCCCGTGGCTCTACCGGATCGCGACCAACGTGTGTCTCGACATGCTGAAGGGCCGCTCACGGCGCGCACTACCAATGGACGTCACGCCGGTCGGAACCAGCGAAGGCCGACTCGGTGACCGTCGACCGGAGGTCACCTGGATCCAGCCGGCACCCGACAGCATGATCCTGCCGCCCGACGCAGACCCCGCCCAACACGCCGTGGCACGCGAATCGGTACGGCTCGCGTTCGTCGCCGCGCTGCAGCACCTCGCTCCCCGCCAGCGAGCGGTACTCATCCTGCGCGACGTGCTGCGCTGGCGCGCCACAGAGGTCGCAGTACTCCTGGACTCGAGCGCGGACGCGGTCAACAGCACGCTCCGCCGAGCACGCGCCGCGCTACCCGACATCGACCGCGACTCCGCACCCAGCCAACCATCCGAAGACGATCGCGCGCTGCTGGCCGCCTACATCGACGCATTCGAACGCCAAGACGTCGACGCGCTCGTCCGCCTGCTCCGCGACGACGCCGTCGTCGAAATGCCCCCCTTCGAACTCTGGCTCCAAGGAACCGAAGACATCCGTCAATGGCTCATCGCCGTCAACGCACTCGCCGACCATCAACTCACGCCCGTCAACGCGAACGGATCACCGGCCGTCGCGGTCTACACACCCGAAACACCCGGAGGCCCACCGACCGCGTTCGCCATCCACGTCCTCGACGTCTCTGCCGGACGCATCACCGCCATCCGCTCCTTCATCGACCCGACACTGTTCGAACTCTTCGGACTCCCCCACCACCCAGACTTCTAGCCCGCGCACCCCGCACCGCCGGAAGCGATGGGGTATTTGGAGAGTGATCTCATGACCGATGTCCTGAAGACTCGCCCACGCCCGGCGATCGGATCGATCCTGAGGATTTGAGTTGATTCTACCGGCCAAGCGCCCCCAGCACCCGCTCCTGAGTGAGAAGGTCATCACATCTATGGTCACCGTTTCCCGCCCAGACGTCACCGTCGAAGAGGTCAGCGCGGTCCTTCGAAAAGAGTTGGGCTCGCGCTACATCGTCACGCCTTGCATGACGGCGGCCGGTTTCGGGAAAGCACGCCCTGGTAACACGAACACGATTCTCGTGGCCGCGAGCTGGCTCGAGCGAGCAAACGTCACGCTCACCACTGACAAGAACAGCACCGAGATTCACGTGAGCCCCGGCGCGACGTACTTCGGGTTGATTCGTTTCATACACCGTGTCGGTCTTGTTCGTAAACTGCAACAAACGCTCGAGCACGCGCCGGAACTTGCCGGGTCGGGCCGAAAGACCGGACCGTAACGGCGCTCCCGAACGTGTCGCCTCGGAGTGTGACGCCAAGGTGCCGAACGGTCCGCACATGATGCGGAAGTCGGAGGGACGACACGCGCCCTAAGTACACGCGACCCCTGGAAGGCTTGGCTGACTGCAGCGTAAAGGGTCGCCGCCGGTATCGGGCACGCGTTCCAACGGTTGCAGGAACCGGCCGCGGTCGGTAACCACTCCCCCGCCGACGCAGTGCCGGCGTTAGCGATACCCGGGCGCGTGGTTCAAGGATGCACGCTCTGGGGCAACCGGGCTGTTGGGTTCCGTGCGGCCCGAACTCTCGCAAGATCACGCCGGATCGGCAGATAAGGCGTGCGGTCTTCCGCCCCGATCCGGCGTTCGGTGGCATCGCCTTGGTCGACCGGATGGCTACGACTTCAACGGCCAGATCTCTTGGAGCGCGAGTGCGACGGGTTCT
>CAZLEC010000720.1:0-2431 GCA_964558245.1 uncultured Burkholderiales bacterium
CCCGGAGGTACGCGTCCACACGCGCGCGATCCGCGGCGTCGAGCGCGTCGAGGGCGTAAGCGCCGAGCAACGAGTCGAGGTCGTGCGCGCCGGGAATCGAGGTCGAATCGCTCATTCGCTCACCCCCGCTTCGATCAGCGCGGCCCGCAACCGCAAGAGCCCGGCACGGATGCGGCTCTTCACCGTTCCTTCGGGCTGCTCGAGCAATACCGCAACCTCGCGATAGGTGTGCCCGCCGAAGTACGCGAGCTCGATCGCCTGCCGTTCGCCGTCGGAGAGCGTCGCGAGCGCGCGGCGGACCGCTTCGGCCTCGGTGAGTTGCATCACCTCGCGCTCGAGATCGATGTCGATGCCCGGGCGCTGCAACGCCTCGCGCTCCTCCCGCGCGCGCCGGGCCGACTCGGCCCGCAACAGGTCGACGGCCCGGCCGTGCACCTGGGCGAGGAGGAACGCGCGCATCGACCCGCGCGTGGGGTCGAATCGCTCCGGCTCACGCCAGGTGCGAACGAACACTTCCTGCACCACTTCCTCGGCCATCGTCCGATCACCCAGTACCCGGCGGGCGAGCCCGAGACACGGCCCGACGTGGCGGCGATAGAGCTCGGCGAGCGCGCGGTCGTCGCGCTCACCCACGGCGCGGGCGAGCGTCGCGTCATCTGCCGCGAGGCGCTGCGCCTCCGACATTGCCGCACCCGCGTCTCGGCTCCGGTTCACGCCAGATCTTCGATTCCGACCGCCCGCGCGGATGAGATCTGCACTGGGCTACTTTCGCGCGATGAGCCGGCCCGACCTCGCGAAACGCTCGAGCCGGCTCGCCGACGGGTTACGCGACCTCGTGGCCGAGCACGCGTCCGACGGGAAGTTCCCCACCGGGTGGAACGCCGCGCTCGGGCGAGCGGGTTACGTGGCACCGCACTGGCCGGCACCCTGGGGCCTCGACGCCGACCCTGTCGAGCAGATCGCGATCGACGAAGTCATGCACGAGCTCGCGGTGCCGAAGCCGCTCAATCCGATCGGCATCGGCTGGGCGGGCCCGACCCTGTTGGTCGCCGGCAACGAAGCGCAACAACGGGCTTGGCTGCCCGGAATTCTCGACGGCTCCGAGATCTGGTGCCAGCTGTTCAGCGAACCGGGAGCGGGCAGCGACCTCGCGTCGTTGCAGACCCGGGCCGTGCGCGACGGCGAGGAATACGTCGTGAACGGACAGAAGGTCTGGACAACGCTCGCCCACGTCTCCCATTTCGGCATCCTGCTCGCGCGCACCAACCCCGACGCGCCCGCGCAGGAAGGCATCACGTATTTCGTGGTCGACATGCGCACGCCGGGTATCGAGGTGCGGCCGCTCGTGCAGATGACCGGCACCCACGAATTCAACGAGGTGTTCTTCACCGACGTGCGCGTGCCCGCGTCCAACGTCGTCGGCGTCGAGCACGACGGATGGCGCCTCGCCAAGGTGACGCTCGGCAACGAGCGCGTGTCGCTCTCGGGCGAGGGCGCGCTTTGGGGCCGGGGCCCGACCGCCAACGACGTGATCGATCTCGTGCGCGCGCAGGGAGGCACTCGCGACCGCAAACTGCGTCAGCAGCTCGCGCGCCTCTACTCGGAATCGGAGGTGCTCCGGCTCATCCGCCTGCGCACGCTCTCCGCCAAGTTGCGCGGACTCGAGCCCGGTCCTGAGGCATCGGTGCGCAAGGCGATGTCCGACGAGCACGGCCAACACGTGATGGCGCTGGCCAAGGCGCTCGGCGGCGCGCACGGCATGCTCGCCGACCGCGGGCCGTTCGGCGACGTCGACGGCGGCGTCTGGAACTACGGCTACCTCTACTCGCGTGCGCTCACGATCGGGGGCGGTACGAGCGAGGTGCAGCGCAACATCCTCGGCGAAAAGGTCCTCGGCCTGCCTCGTTGATTGCGGCTGCGACCTCCGGCCCTCGATCGCCCGCGCAGCTTCGGTTGACGGACCGGGCCTCCGGATCTGCGCCTTATTCCTCGAGGCGGAGGGCGGCGACGAAGGCTTCTTGCGGTACTTCGACGCGGCCGATCTGCTTCATCCGCTTCTTGCCTTCCTTCTGGCGCTCGAGGAGCTTGCGCTTCCTCGTGATGTCACCGCCGTAGCACTTCGCCAGCACGTCCTTGCGCTTCGCCTTCACCGTCTCGCGGGCGATGATGCGACCGCCGATCGCGGCTTGGATCGGCACGTCGAAGAGCTGGCGCGGGATCAGCTCGCGCAACTTCGACGTCATCTTGCGGCCGTACACGTCGGCCTTGGCGCGGTGGACGATGGCCGAGAAGGCGTCGACGGGCACGCCGTTGAGGAGCACGTCGACCTTGGCGAGATTCGACACGCGGTAACCGGCCGGCTCGTAGTCGAGGCTGGCGTAGCCGCGCGTGCGCGACTTCATCTGGTCGAAGAAGTCGAGGACGATCTCGC
>CAZLEC010000721.1:0-2431 GCA_964558245.1 uncultured Burkholderiales bacterium
GCACCGGCATACCGGCCGCACGCCAGCCGACACGTCCGCCGGTCAATCGCAATACCCAGCGATGTGCCGTGTTCAACGCTTTCCAAGTGAGATCGCTCGGCACGACCACGGACGCTAGCTCGGCCGTCATTCGCTCTCCGTCGCCGCCGACGCGTGTGGCGTTGAACGCAGTGCCTCGCGCAGCGACGAGGACCTTCGGGCCCTCCCCGGCGGGGTACGCCCCGCAGTTCAGACAGGTCGACATCGGATGGTCGTCGTCCTCGAGGAGGACGCGCCACCGCGCCCCGCACGCACATCGGACTTCGTACTGATGCTCGGTCATCGCCTCCGAAGACAGGGACGGGGTGAGACAACAAGCCGGTGTTTGACGACGTCGACCGCGATCGCTTCGAGGGTCGAGCTCGCGCTACGGGCAAGGTCTCGCATTCGAAGGAGCGCCTCGTCGACCGTGCAGTCCGCCTGTGCCGAAATGATGTCCGCCGCGAGAGCGACTCGATGGTTGCGCACATCCAATGTGGCCATGGTTCCTGCCGTTCATCGTTGCGGCTGTTCCAGTAGTACCCAATCGGCACCCGATTGACAAGACCGATTTTACGCGCTGGTCATTCACAAGGGAGGGCGGGCACCTCCGAACCTCACGGCCGGACACCACCAACGCTTCTGAGCTGACACCCGCTCCGTGAGTTCCACGCGAGGTCGGCCGGTCGTGACCCGTCGACGGAACCACGCCCGCACAGCGGGAGCACGAGACAGCTAGAACCAGATGTCGTGCCGGCAGATCGCAGCCGCGATCTCGTCCAAGGTGTGCTGTGTCAGAGAGGCGCGGTCCTCCATCAGCGTCAGAGCGTCGGCGATCGAGCAGTTGGCCTGAACCGAAACGCGACCTTGCGCTTGGGCGAGCTTCAATACGCGCTCGGATGCGGAGACTTTCCGCTCGACCATTGCGGCCTGCTTCCTGTGGAACAGACCCCCGCGGGTCGACGATACGCCCCTGCTGCTACCGGCCGCCCAGAAAGTCCGATTAAGTGCCAGTTCCTCGTGAGGACGGCGAGCATGAATGTCTTCACGTCTTGGCTGGACCGCGTCACTCGCGTCGGCGCGCAGTTCACTCACAGTCGGCGCGATGAACGGCCTCGCCACTCGAGCGTCGCCGCAGCCCCCGCGACGAAACTGGTCATGGCGTTCGCGGCCAGTCCTGTCGCTAGCCCGGCGGACAGCGTTTCCAAGGGCGGCTGATCCACATCCGTCCTTTAGTTGTCGCTCGACGGCGCCTCGCTCGGCGGAGGGATGTCGAGCTCGCGGCAGCCCATCGGCGCCCCGATTGTCGTCTGCGAGCCGGGACTCAGGCAACCATGAGCTCTCTGCATGGACACGGCTGTGAAGCGCCACGAGTACAAGCCGGAACGTGGCCGACATCAGAATCCACTCGAGCTCACCGACTCAGAAGCCTCGGAACCCCGACTATTGCCGGGCGGTCGATCTCGGATCGCCAGCACGAACTTGATCAGGCCTCGCGTTCAGAAGTCGCCGGCATCGCGGCCGACGGCCGTTGATTCACCGGCTCCGGTCGGAACACTCGGGCTCGATGCTCGTAGTCGCGGCGGAGGTGTGGTTGCTCGCGCGGAGTGCTGCTTGTCAGCCATTCGCTCAGCTCATCGCCGCCGGCCTTCATGTACCGCATCGTGGTGTGGACATTCGAGTGGTTCAACAGGTTGCTTGCGATCGGTAACGGGACCCCGGCGCGCAGCAGGTTCGTCGCGCAACTGTGCCGCAGCTGGTGCGGAGCCACGTGCGGAGCGTTCACGGAAGTCGTCATCCAGTCGAGCCAGTGGTTCAAGTGCTGGGGGTCAAGCTGGTCCGCCTCCCGAAGCGATGCCGCGACTGAGCGTCTTGGGCGTCCGAGGTCGGACCAGCCGATCAGAAACGATTCCCTCTCGCGCGTGCCGGTCCGCTCGGCGATGAGCGGCCAGAGTCGCCCGGCATCGAGGTGTGGTAGACGTTGCGTGAACGTATCCAACATCGTTCCGATCGGGAGCGTGTCTTCACCGCCACCCTTGCGGACGAAGTTGACCAGCTTCCTTTCACCGACGTCGACGTTGTGCACGCGCAACCTCGTGATCTCCGCCCGACGCAGACCGCAAAAGAACGCGAGACCGAGCACGACCGCGTCGACGCCATCGAGTGCTTTCCAAAGCTCGGAGAAGGTTGTGTCCGAGATCGGCCGCGGCTGGCGGTTGTGCACCGCCGGAGTGCATACCAGGTGCGCTGGGTTGTCGCGGACCGCACCCATTGCTTGCAGCCAGCCGTAGAAACCGCGCATGGTCGATGCATCTCGGTGCTGCGTCGCCGGCGCCGCACAGCGCCCACGCGCTCGACCAGCGCGGGGACGCTGCAACCACGCCTCGATCTCCGCCGTCGTGACCTGCTCGAG
>CAZLEC010000722.1:0-2430 GCA_964558245.1 uncultured Burkholderiales bacterium
GATCAGCGCGGCGTGGGCGAACAGGCTGCGCACCGGTGAGGTTGAGCGCATCGACGTGGCAATGGCCGACGTCGTCGCGTCGTGGATCGGTCCGCGGTCGGGGAACGCGATCAAGGGTCGTGACGAAGCGACGCGCGGCTCCACCGGTTACGGCGTGTTCCGCGGCGCCGACGGCGGATGGCTCGCGCTCGGCGTGATCGCCGAAGACCACTTCTGGAAGGCGGTGTGCGCCGGGCTCGGCATCGCAGGCCTCGGCGAGCTCGGGTACTTCGACCGGCTCGACCGGTTCGAGGAGTGCCAGGCCGCGGTGAGTGCCGCGTGCGCGGCGCTGCCGCGTGATGTCGCGGTCGCTCGGCTCACGGCGGCAGGCGCACCCGTCACTCCCGTACTCACGCCGGAGGAGATGGGGGAGCTTCCGCACTTCCGCGACCGGGGTGTGATCGCGGTTGACGGCGACGGCGAGCTTCGGGTCTGCTTCCCGGCGGTGTTCTCGGAGCATCCGGCGCGCCGCCCGGGTCGGACGCCGGAACCCGATGCCGACCGCGACGCGTGGAGTGAGCCGCGGAGGCAGTGATCGAGGATCCCGACTACGAGCGTAGGAGCTTCCCGGGACGCTGCTCGAGCGCGCCGTCGACGATCTGCTCGTCCTCGCGGATGACGGTGCCGTTCACCACCACGTGACGCATGCCGACCGGCTTGTCGGCGACGAGGCGTTCGCCGTCGGCGGGAAAGTCGCGGATCCGCCGCAACGGACCGGGAGCGACGCGCTCGAAGTCGAACACGGCCACGTCGGCCGCCTTGCCGACTTCGAGTGTCCCCCGGTCGCGCAGCCCGAACACGCCCGCCGGCTCACCCGTGAGCTTGTGGATCGCGTGCTCCAGCGGCATGACCTCCTTGTCGCGCACCCAGTTGCCCAGCAGGTCGGTCGCGAAGCATGCGTCGCAGAGTTGGCTCACGTGGGCGCCGGAGTCGGCGAGGCCGAGCAGCACCGTGTCTTGGGGGAGGAGCCAGGCAATCGCCTCGGGATCGTTGTTCGCGAGCACGCTGGTGAAGCGCGTCTCGAGATGCTCGTCGAGGGAGAGGTCGAGCATGAAGTCGAACGGGGTGCAGTTGCGCTCCTGCGCGACGTCCACCACGTTGCGGCCCATGAGCTCCGGATGCGACGTGCTCTCGGCGACGAGCAGCGAGTCGAAGTTCATCGGGAGTGCGCGCTTGCCGCCGCGTCCTTCGAGCTCCTCCCACGCCCGTGTGCGCCACGCCGGGTCGCGGTAGGCGGCCGAGCGTTCGGCGATCGGCCGGTCCATCAGCTCCTGGAACGCCGGACGCATGTTGAAGGTGAACGGCTCACGCAGGTTCATCTGGAACGTCAGCGGCCGGCACGAGACCTGCGGCCACACCTCCGAGCCTTCGGCTCGGGCTGCGACGTTGGCCGCCATGATCTTCTCGTGCCAGGGGTAGCCCTTGACGGTGAGCAGCGCGGTCCAGGTCACGGGCCGGCCCGCGGCGCGCTGCACGTCGAACACGTCGGCGTGCGTGACCTTCTCGCCGGGCAACAACGCAACGACCCCTTTGTGCGCGTCGTGCAACGGCGCAACGAGCGCGAGCACCTCTTCGAGATCGGCGATGCGCGACGGGACCGGCCGGCCCTTGTCGCCGTTGTGCGTGGGGGATGCCGACGTCGCGAAACCGGCCGCGCCGGCCGCCAGCGCCTCGGCGATGACCTGTTGCATGTTGCGCACGTCGTCGTCGGTGGCGGCCCGTTCGTAGCCCGACTCGCCCATCACGAAGAGCCGAACTGCGGTGTGACCCACGTAGCAGGCGTAGTTGAGCAGCGTGCCGCGCCGCTCGATCGCGTCGAAGTACTGCGGGAAGGTCTCGAAGTCGGTCCAGGGCACGCCCTCGAAGAGGGTGTCGGCCGCCATGTCCTCCACGTGCTGCAGGGTGCGCACGAGGAGCTCCCGGTGCTCGGGCCGGACCGGGGCGATCGAGAACCCGCAGTTGCCGGCCACGACCGACGTGACGCCGTGCCAGCACGACGGCGTCAGCGAGGGGTCCCAGAACACCTGCGCGTCGTAGTGCGTGTGGATGTCGACGAAGCCGGGCGCCACGATGTGGCCGTCGGCCTCGAGCACCCGCTTGCCGTCGAGCCGGTCCCCGATGTCGCTGACGACTCCGTCGGAGAGTGCGATGTCGGCCTTCCGGCCGGGTGCGCCGGTCCCGTCGACGAGGGTGCCGCCTCGGATCACGATGTCTGCGGTCATGGCGGCCTCCGTCGGGCGGGATGCATCAGTGCAGGTCCCAGCATGCCCGACCCGCCCCCCGAGCGGCCACCGTGCCCTCCAGTGCTTCATCACATGAAGCGTTTGGGCTTGTTGGGGCGGCTCAGGTGCTTCATCTGATGAAAGCGATACGGGGGCAAGGTTGACGCCC
>CAZLEC010000723.1:0-2429 GCA_964558245.1 uncultured Burkholderiales bacterium
ACTCACGGGCGACCTGCATCTGGACCTGGGCGAGCTTCGCGGTCGGCTCGGTGGGCAACGACGCGTTGATCGAGCGTTGGGACGGCACCAGCTGGACGATCGTTCCGAGCCCGGACACCGGAACGGCGTCCGGAAGCGCGCTCAACGGTGTCGCGTGCCCGAGCGTCACGAGCTGCTTCGCGGTCGGCGCCGGCCTGATCGAGCACTGGGACGGGACCACGTGGTCGATCAGCCCGAGCCCGAGCCCCGACGGCGACCGGCTCGGGCTGAGCGGCGTCTCGTGCCCGAGCCCGACGAGTTGCTTCGCGGTCGGCGGCAGCCCCTTCGGTGCGGACGGCGGCCTGATCGAACGCTGGAACGGCTCGACCTGGTCGCTCGTGACCGACCCGAGCGCGGACGGCGCCCTCGCGGGCGTGTCGTGCGCGAGTGCGTCGAGCTGTTTCGCGGTCGGCTCCGTGCGTTCCGACTCGACATTGATCGAGCGGTGGAACGGCGCGAAGTGGTCGGTCTACAACGGCGTGCAACCCACCGAGAGCACGCTCGCGAGCGTCTCGTGCCCGACCACCACGACCTGTTACGCGGTCGGCCAGGACGAGTTCACCACGACGCTGATCGAACGGTGGGACGGGACGCGTTGGACCGGCGTGCACAACCCGAGCCCGAATCGCTTCAGCAGCTCGCTCCGAGGCGTGTCGTGCGCGACTTCAGGTAGTTGCATCGCGGTCGGCTCCTACGAGCTCAGCTCCGGGCTCGACGCGTTCGCCGAGCGGATGGACGGCACCCGTTGGTCGCTCACCGCGCCGCCCTCCGACTCGTCGAACAACGTGCTCGCGTCGACGGCGTGCGCCACGCCAACGAACTGCTTCGCGGTCGGCAGCTACGTGAGCGGTCTGGTGCAGCGGCCGTTGGTGGAGCGATGGAACGGGTCCGGCATGTCGGTCATGGCCGTCCCGAACCCTTCCGGCGCCTACGACAGCTACCTGTCGGGCATCTCGTGCCCGAGCGCCACCACTTGCTTTGCGGTCGGCGGCTCCACGTCGAACACGGGGCTCTTCCCGTTCGTCGAGCGGTGGACCGGCAAGAGCTGGTCGGTCATGGCGAGCGCGAAACTGGTCGACGGCGGCGACAGCGCGTTCTCGGCGGTGTCGTGCTCCGGCCCGAAGAGTTGCTTCGCGGTCGGTCATCTCACCGGTGAGTTGGAGCGCGCGACCCTCATCGAACGGTGGGACGGCACGCGCTGGACGATCAGCACCCTCTCCAACCCGAGCGGCTTCCTGAACTACCTGACCGGCGTGTCGTGCGTCAGCGCATCGAGCTGCGTCGCCGTCGGCTACATCTCGTCCGACCTGCCCGAACAAGCGATCGCGGAACACTGGGACGGGCACGCCTGGACCGCCGTGATCAACCCGTTCACGGGCACGTTCCTCTTCGGCGTGTCGTGCCTGACCGCCACGAACTGCCTCGCGGTCGGCACCTCGCAACCGGGCGCGCTCGCCGAGCGGTGGAACGGCAAGACCTGGTCGAAGGTCACCGCGCCGAACCCGGCGACCGGCGCCGACCTCGGCGCCGTCACCTGCAACCCGAAGCGTTGCGTCGTCGTCGGCGAGCAGTTCGACGGAACGCGCTTCCAACCGTTGGTCGAGCAGTGGGACGGTACGAGCTTCTCCGTCGTTCCCACGCCGACCTCCCCGACGTTGGCCTCCGGGCTCGGCGGGGTGTCGTGCGGGGGCGCGAGCTGCTTCGCAGTAGGCGACTACGACACGGCGAACCCCAGCCAGACCCTGGCGATGCACGGCTCCTGAACAACGCTCACGGGCCGGCCGCGAACCCGACGGTGCGTGGTGGGTCGCCGGGGAATCGAACCCCGAACCTGCGGGTTAAAAGCCCGACGCTCTGCCAATTGAGCTAGCGACCCCTGTGATGAAGCGTAGATGTCGGCGCCCGCCTCCGACTCCCTAGATCGCGGTCTTGCAGTTCGCACGGGCGTACGCGTCGATGTCGGCCCGGGCCGAGTCGGCGTCGGAGAAGCGGTTCGCGCGCACGGCCGAGATCATCCGATCGACGTCGGCCGCGAGACGCGCGGGCAGGGCGGCGCGCAGCTTCTGCGCGGTGCGCACGTACCGCTTGGCCGCCGCCTGCAGCGTCGCCTGGAACGCGGCCGGGTCGGACACGTCGGCGTTCTGCACGGTCTGTCCGGTCTGCGCAAGCTCCGCCAGCAACGCGCACGCCGGCTTCTTCGCGAACGGCTGCGCGGCCCCGGTACCGGAGCAGGACGCGAGCGCGATCGAGATCATCACGACCCCAGCCACCGCCGCCCGAGACATGCCGGAACCGTAGCGAAGCGATGCCCGACAACGCCCGGGGGGTGACGGGACAACGCTGCTACGATGCCACCCTCTCAGGTGAAACGGGCCCCCATCGTCTAGTGG
>CAZLEC010000724.1:0-2422 GCA_964558245.1 uncultured Burkholderiales bacterium
TGCGGAGATCGAGGCCCGCCTCACACCGGCGTGATCGCCGCGGCTTCCCAACGACCGAGCGGCCCGGGGACGATCTCGAACTCCACCCGGGCGCCGACCGCAATCGTGCGGCTGCCGTCGGCGATGCGCGTGCAGTGGAACGGGTAAACGGTGGCGTCGTCGGCGGTGATCTCGCCGAGGCCGCGGTGCTCCGAGAACGCGGTTACCTCTCCGCTCACTGCACGATCTTGGCGATGGGGATCTCGAGGATCCCCGTCGCGCCGGCATCTTTCAGCGCGGGGATGAGCGTGTTGATCTCGTTCTTGGCGACGACCGCCTCGACCGCGAATCCGTCGTCGCCGAACAGCTTCGAGACCGTCGGCGACTTCAGCGCCGGCAGCAGGTCGATCACGGCGGAGAGGTTCGCCTCGTCGACGTTGAGCTTCACGAGCACCCGTCCACGCGCCTCGAGCGCGCCAGTGAGCAACGTCTGGAGCTGCTCCATGGCCTTGCGCTTGTCGGCGTCGCCGTGCGAGATCGGGTTGGCGATCAGCTCGGTGTACGAGACGAGCACCGTGTCGAGGACCTTCAGGCCCGCGGCGCGGAACGCGCGGCCGCTCTCGGTCCCGTCGACCACCGCGTCGGCGATCTCGGGGATCTTGGCCTCGGTCGCGCCGTACGACAACGAGATGTTGGCGTCGACACCGTTCTTCTCGAGGAAACGGCGGGTGAGCTCGGGGTACTCGGTCTGCACGCGCACGCCGGCCGGGAGGTCGCGCAACGAGTGCCACTCCGAATTGCCGGCCACCGCGAGGACGATCCGGAACGGCCGGGCCGTGGCCTTCGAGTAGTGCAGCTCGGAAAGAGTGACGACCTCGGCGCCGGTCTCCTCGATCCAGTCGCGGCCGGTGACGCCGAGGTCGAAGAGACCGTCGGCGACGTAACGCGGGATCTCCTGGGGCCGCAGGATCGTGACGTCGATGACGCGCGGGTCGTCGACGCTGGCGCGGTAGTCGACGTCGGACGACCGCACGACCGCGAGATCGGCGTCTTCGAAGAGCTGGAGGGTCGCCTTCTCGAGCGATCCCTTGGGGAGAACCAGACGGAGCATCGGCCGGTCAGGGTAGCGGTCGAGGGCTCAATCGCCCGCGACGATCAGCCGGTACCCGACGTCGAGCTCCGTCAGCGCCCGCAAATGGCCGTAGCGCGCGTCCCACTCGCCCGACGCCAGGTCCCGCCGCAAGTGCTCGGTCCCCCGCGCGCGCACGTCGGGATCGAGGCGGGCCAGCCCCGAGATACCCGCTTGCACGTCGGGATCCACGTACGCCTCGGGCCGGTTCCAGTAGCAGGCCATGAAGCCGTCGACGCAGTCGGCCGGTACCAACACGGGCTCGACGCGCACCACGGGGAGCACGCGCCCGATCGCCTCCGACGTGTAGCCGACCGACCCCGCATCGAGCGCGTTGACCTCGGGGAAATAGTCCTCCACCAACCAGAAGTCCTGCTCGACGAGCGCGTCGTAGCTCAAGATCACCTGGCGGCGCGCCACTCGCCGCATCTCCTCGAGGCCGCGAGCCGAATCGGTCCAGTGGTGAACGGTGAAGATCGCGAGCGCAGCGTCGAAGGCGGCATCGGCGAACGGCAGCGCCTCCGCCGCGGCCCGGGCGACCGGCGCCGCACCCGCCGGACGCTGGCGGTACATCGTGGGAGAAGGTTCGATCGCGACGACCTCGAGGTCGCCCGGCTCGTACGAGCCGGCGCCGGCGCCGACGTTGACGATCCGGCGCGCATCACCGAGCGCGGCGCGGATCTGGGCGGCGACGCGGGGATCGGTTCGCCGGGTGCGGGCGTAGGAGGTGCCGATGCGGTCGTAGCGCGTTGAGGTCATGGCCGCCTCAGGGGATCGTCCGCAAGATCGAGACCATCTCGATCGCGGTGACCGCGGCCTCCTCGCCCTTGTGGCCTTCGGAGCCGCCGATGCGATCGAACGCCTGTTGACGGTTCTCGACAGTCAGCACACCGAACGCCACCGGGACGCCCGTGTCGAGCGAGGCGCGCGTGAGACCGGCCGCGCACTCCCCGGCGACGTACTCGAAGTGCGCGGTCTCCCCGCGGATCACCGCACCGATGCACACGACCGCGTCGACCCGACCCGACTGCGCGAATCGCTTCGCCGCCAACGGCAGTTCGAAGGCGCCCGGGACCCACACGACCCACACGTCGGCCGCGCCGTGCTCGCGCAGCACCTTCTCGGCACCGGCCGCCAACGGTTCGGTGATGTCTTGATTGAAACGCGCGGCGATGATCGCGAACCGCATCCCGGTCGCGTCGAGGTCGCCGACGGCTCCCGCGTACTCGCCCATCAACCACCACCGAGCTGCGCGTCGTCTTCGGGATCGGAGTCGGGATCGAAGCCGAGCAGGTGCCCGAGCTTGCGCTGCTT
>CAZLEC010000725.1:0-2417 GCA_964558245.1 uncultured Burkholderiales bacterium
CGCGTCCATCGAAAAGGCCGGCGGCCGCTCCGCGAAGCGCGTGAACACCGACGGGAGCTTCGTGCCCGGCACCGCCGGATACGTGTACATCTGGAGCGGGATGCCTTCCTGGTACTCCTTGGTGAGCATGAAGTCGAGGAGGGCCTTCGCGCCGGTGGGATTGTTCCCGCCGCGCAGCACGGCCGCGAACTCGACCTGCGCGAAGCACGTGCCCTGCACCACGCCGACCGTCGGCGTCGTCTTCTTCCCGCCGGAGAACACGACGTCGGCCGCGGGGTCGGTCGCGTACGACACCACGAGCGGCCGGTCACCGCTCTTCCCGCTCGCGGTGAAGTCGGTGTCGTACGCGGCGTCCCAACTGTCGTCGACGCGCACACCGTTGGCGCGCAGCGACTTCCAGTACTTCGTCCAGTCGTTGCCGTACGCCGCGATCGTCGTGAGCATGAACGCGAGGCCGGGCGACGACGTGAGCGGGCTCTCGATCACCATCAGCTTCTTGTAGGACGGCTTCGCGAGATCGGACAGCGACTTGGGCGCCGGCGGATGACCCTTGTGCCCGAACCACGCGAGGTCGTCGTTCACGCACACCTCGCCGCTGTCGATCGGCGTCACGTGGTGCTCGCGATCGAGCTGGAGCTTGGCGGGCACGGTCGACAGCCCCTTGGCCGTGTAACGCTCGAAGATGTTGTCGTCGAGCGCGCGGGTGAGCAGCGTGTTGTCGATGCCGAAGAGCGCGTCCGCCTCCGGGTGCGTCCTCGCCTGCAGCGCCGCGCTCACGAGCTGCCCGGCGTCGCCCGTCGTGAGGATCCTCACCTTGAAGCCGGTCTCGCGCGTGAAGTCGGCCAGCACCGACTTCGACACCGCGAAGCTGTCGTAGGTCATGAGCACGACGGTCTTCGACGGCGGCTTCGACGCCGACGCCTTCCCGCCGGAGCTCCCGCAGCCCGCGGCCACGAGCGCACCGGTCAGCACGATTGCGAGCAGGCCGCGCGCCTTCACCGCGCACCTCCCTGCGCGGCGCCCGACTCGGCCGTGGCGAACGGCTGCACAACGAGCAGCGTCCCGGAACGCAGTTGCACCGAGGCCCAGCCCGCGACGAGCTCGTTGCTCACGCCGCGCGTCGTGCCCGGCGCGAGCTCCTCGTCGGCGAGCGGGTAGCGCAGGCCCTCGGTCACGATGCCGCTCGCCGCGCCACCGACCGGCAGCAGGGTCACGAAGCTGCCGGGCGGCCCCTCGATCGCGAGTGGCGGATCGCCGCCGCGCGCGACGGACACGCGCGCGGACCCGCAGAACGCTTCGATCTCGATCCCGGCCAGCGCGGGTGACGCGAGCAACAACAAGTTGCCGAGCAGGTGATCGAGGCGATCCCCTCCCCCGTCGACCAACGTGATGCGCCCGGCGCCGCGCGTGATGGCGGCGTCGAACGCGAGCTCGAGATCGGTCGCGTCCTTCTCGGCCGGGTGCCGATCGACAGTGGTGCCCGACGCGACCGCGGCGCGCACCGCGCTCGGCTCGGCGGAGTCGAGATCGCCCACGAGAAGATCGACGTGCAGACCCAACGATGTCGCGACGTGCAGCCCCGAATCGGCCGCCACGACGTCGGCGTCCGGCGGCAGGAAATCGAGCAAGCCCGGCGCCACCGGTCGGCTGCCCGCGAACACGACTGCAACGGGAACGGATGCAATGCCGTTCATGGTCCCTCCCTCCGCCGGTATTACCCGGAGCAGGTTCGAGGGGTCGGTGGCGGGCCCCGGCCCGACGGCCGGCAGCGTGGCCACCCTCTCAGCCCGGCTCGCCCGAGCTCCCCATGGGTGTATCGACCGGAGGCTATCGCTCGCGCTTTTCTCACGCGGGGCTAAACCGATCCGGTGCGCACGGGCTCGTACCGGGAGATGGAGACGAGCGGGTGACGTTCGAGGAGTTCTTCCGCGAACGCTACGGGGAGGTCGTGCGCAGCATGCGCCTGATGGTCGGTGATCACGCGCGGGCGGAAGAGCTCACGCAGGAGGCATTCGCACGGGCGTGCCGCCACTGGCGGCGAGTGCGCACGCTCGACCGACCCGTCGCGTGGGTCTACGTGGTCGCGACCAATGAGGCGCGTCGTGGGTGGCGGCGCGAGCAGCGGGAAGCGTCGATGGTCCCGGGCCGGGAGGCCGCGGTCGACGACACGACGGGGCCGATCGCGACCGCGCTCGACGTGCGCGCCGCGCTCGCCCTGCTCACCGATCGTCAACGCGCGGCCGTGGTGCTGCGATACGTCGCCGACCTCCCCGTCGCCGAGATCGCCGAGGTGATGGGCTGCGCGCCGGGAACGGTGAAGGCGACCTTGCACCAGGCCCAAGCCCACATGCGTGTCGAGCTGGAGGCCGGCGATGAAGACTGACGAGCTGCGCCGCGCGCTCGACGACCTCGCCGGC
>CAZLEC010000726.1:0-2416 GCA_964558245.1 uncultured Burkholderiales bacterium
GGGGATGTCGAAGCACTCGCAGTACATCTCCTCCTCCGGGATCACGAACACGGGTGCGACGACCATCACCGGTGACATCGGATCGTTCCCGACCACCGCGCAACCCGGCTTCGGCACGGTCACGCAGAACGGGGCCAACCATCATGGCGACGCCGTGACCCAGCAAGCCAAGAAAGATCTCACCACTGCGTACAACACCGCTGCCGGCGCGACGCCCTTCACCGCGCGGCCGGTCGAGCTCGGCGGATCGACTCTGCTGCCCGGCGTGTACCGCTCGGGGACGTTCGGGATCACCGGCACGCTGACGTTGAACACCCAGGGCGATCCGAACGCGGTGTTCATCTTCCAGGTGGGCTCGACGCTCACGACCGCATCGAACAGCGACGTGGTCGTGCTCGGCGGCGGCACCGCGTGCAACGTGTTCTGGCAGATCGGCAGCTCGGCGACACTCGGCACCGGCTCGCACCTCATCGGCAGTGTCCTCGCATCCGCGTCGATCACGGCCACGACCGGCGCGACGATCGTCGGTCGCCTGCTCGCCGAAACCGGCGCGGTCACGCTCGACAACAACACGATCACAACGCCGGTGTGCGCGGCGGCCGCCACGACCACCACCACCGCCGGAGCAAGCCCCACCACCGTCGCCTCGTCGCCGACGTCCACGACCGCGCCGACGCCGACGTCCACGACCGCGCCGACGCCGACGCCGACGCCGACGACCGCTCCCGGTTCGGGCTCGCCCGCGCTCCCGGGACCCGGCGCACCTGCGGCCCCCGGGACGCCCGGCACTCCGGCAGTTCCCGGCACGCCGGCTCCGGGAACGCCGGGCTCGTCGACGCCTTCGGGGCCCGCGCTTCCTCACACTCTGTAGTACCGGGACCACGTCGAGCGGCATGGGCATCACGCGCTCAAGTGCCGAGCGAGCCCGGCCGTTCATCATCCCAAGAGCCCCCGAGAGGGGACGCCTGGTTCGAACACTCGCCGCCTTTCGGGGGATGGCGAACGGTCGACGAGGCACGACGCGACCTCTCCCTCACAGAAGAGGCGCGCCATGGATTCGATGCGCAGGATCCGGTCGATCGTGCTGACGGCCGGTCGAAAGCGTTCGGTTGCCCGTGCTGCTCGCGTCGTGGTCATCGCGTTGAGCGTGACGGTCGTGCTCCCGATCTTGCTCGGCAGCGCCGCGACCGCCGCCGGGCTGGTCGCGACCACAACGACCGCGACAACCACGACGGCGCCCGCGCACCGAATACCTCCGACAACGATCGATCTCGTGCCGCCGATAACCGCCGTGCTGCAACCCGCGTCGATCGTCGGACAGCAGTCGATATCCGGAACGGAGATGGCTCCCGCGCCCCTGGCGCGCGTGACGGCCCAGGCACTCCCGCACACGTTGTGACACGCTGGGGTGAGTGGGCAGCCAAGGGCCATCGGCATGAGCAACGAGCGCGCGGGCTACTGGCACTCTCGCTGGCCGGGTGAAGACGGTGGACCGCGCCGTTTGCAACGGCCACTGAGCGGTGAAGGTCCGGCCCTCGACCCGGCATCAGTCCGCGTCCGCTCCCGTGAAGCGATCGCGGCGACGATGGTGGTGTTGCGCGAACCGGGCGAAGTGTTCCTCCTCCGCCACACTGCCGGCCCCGACGCGATCTCGTGGGTCGAGCAGATCGACGCCGAGACGCTCGAGCCGATCGCCCGTTCGCAGGATCTCCCCGGCGGGCCGACCTGGCCGGGCGGCCTGGCCGCGCACGCAAACGGCTCGCTCTACGTCGTGTTCGGCAACCACGCGCACCGTCTCGGTCCCGACCTCGAGGTGCTCGCCTCTCGCGAGCTGCCGCGCCACCTGCCGTACAACAGCTTCGTGATCGCGCCCGACGGCCACCTGATCACGAAGGACTTCGGCGGGGTGCTGCCCGGTCACGATCCCGCCGCTCACGCGCCCGAGCCGGCGCAGCTGCTCGCGCTCGCACCCGAATCGCTCGGAGTCGTCTCCAGTTGCACGCTGCCCGAGCCGTCGATCGCACGCCTGTCGGCCGACACCGGCCACGTGTACGTCGTCGGGACCTCGACGCTCTTCCGAGTCGCGTGGGACGGCACGGATCTCGCCCTCGACCCCGACTTCGCGGCCCGGTACCGCACCGTGGCCGGGCAGACCTACGGGTGGGACGCCGTGCTCGCGCTCGGCGCGGCATGGTTCCTCGACAACGGCAAAGGCAGCGAGCGATACGTCGGCACGGTCCGTGGGCAAGGGATCTCCCGTGCGCCGTTGCACCTCGTGCGGGTCGATCTCGCGACCGCGGGCGTGACGCTGACGGAGATCTGCGGCCTTCCCCAAGGTGTCGTCGCCAACCCGCCGGTCGTCGACGAATCGCGTCGCATCGTCGTCGGGTACGACAGCGGCAACGGTGTGCTCGCC
>CAZLEC010000727.1:0-2410 GCA_964558245.1 uncultured Burkholderiales bacterium
CCGCTCGCGACGACGCGCACGAGCTGCGCGCCGATTCGCAGGCGGTGGTAGTCGGCGCGGGTACTGCGATCGCCGACCAGCCGCGGCTCACCGCGCGCGATGTCGCGCTGCCGCCGGAATGCCCCGCGACCCGCGTGCTGCTCGACGCACGCGGCCGCGTTCCGGCGATCGGGCCGCTCTTCGACACGGGAGCCGCACCGACGCTCATGGTCACGACGTACGCCGCATCACCCGGCGCCGTCGACGCGTGGCGCGCGGCCGGCGCGAAGGTCGAGCAGGTCGCACCCGGCGCCGACGGCGTGGGAGTCGACCTCACCGAGACGTTCGCGCTCCTCGGCCGTGAGGGAGTGCTGCAGGCGCTGGTGGAGGGGGGCGGCTCGTTGCTGGGCCAGGTGCTCGCCGGCGGGCACGCGCAGCGGCTCGTCGTGTACGTCGCGCCGCTCGCGCTCGGCACGCGCGGTACCCCCGCGCTCGGGTTCGCGGGACCCGACACGATCACGGACGCGAGCCGGTACGCGCTCACCGGCGTGCGTCGGCTCGGCCCCGACGCCCGCCTCGACTACGAGGTGGCGCGCTGATGTTCACCGGCATCGTGGAGGAGCTCGGTCACGTCGTGAGCGTCGTTCCCAACGAGGGCGGCGCCCGGCTCGTGATCGGCGCGACCACCGTGCTCGACGACGTCGAGTTGGGAGCCTCGATCGCGGTCAACGGCTGCTGCCTCACCGTCGTGGCGTTCGACGAGCATTCGTGGTCGGCCGACGCGGTGATCGAGACGCTCGCGCGCACGAATCTCGGTGATCTCGGTGCCGGTGACGCGGTGAACCTCGAGCGGCCGGTACGGCTCGCCGACCGGTTGGGCGGACACCTCGTGCAGGGCCACGTGGACGCGACCGGCACGGTGCGCGCTCGGGAGCCGCAGCCCGACGGCTCGACGCTCGTCACGATCGATGCTCCCGCCGACGTGATGCGCTACGTCGTGCACAAGGGTTCGATCACGGTCGACGGCGTGAGCTTGACCATCGCCCGCCGCGCCGACGACGCGTTCGCGGTCGCGCTGATCCCGCACACCCTTGCCGTCACCACACTCGGAGACCGAGCCGCGGGTTCGCGCGTGAACCTCGAGGCCGACCTGATCGCCAAGTACGTCGAAGCGCTCGTTGCGCCTACCAGACAGGAAGTCCTATGACGTTTGACGAAGTTGAGCGCGCCATCGACGCCGTGCGGCGCGGCGAGTTCGTTGTGGTCGTCGACGACGAAGACCGCGAGAACGAGGGTGACCTGATCATCGCGGCCGACTCCATGACGCCGGAGAAGATGGCGTTCATGATCCGCTACACGAGCGGCGTGATCTGCCTGCCGATGGAGGGGACCCGGCTCGACGAGCTGCGACTCCCGCTCATGGTGTCGGGCACCGACAACACCGAAGGCCAGCGGACCGCGTTCACGGTCTCGGTCGACGCCAAGGAGGACACGACCACCGGTATCTCGGCCGCCGATCGGAGCACGACGATCCGCACGCTCATCGACCCGGCGACGGTGTCGGCCGACCTGGCTCGCCCCGGTCACATCTTCCCGTTGCGCTACCGCGAGGGCGGGGTGCTCAAGCGCGCCGGTCACACCGAGGCGGCCGTCGACCTCGCGCGCCTTGCGGGGCGCTACCCCGCCGGGGTGCTCTCGGAGATCGTGAACGACGACGGCACGATGCAGCGCCGCCACGACCTCGAGGCGTTCGCGGCCGAGCACGGTCTCGAGCTCGTCACGATCGCCGATCTCATCCGCTACCGGCGCCACCGCGAGAAGCTCGTGCGGCGCGTCTCGCAGGCGCGGATCCCGACCCAGTACGGCGAGTTCACGGCGCACGTGTTCGAGTCGTTGCTCGACGGGGTGGAGCACCTCGCGTTCGTACGCGGCGAGGTCGCGGGTCACGACAACGTGTTGGTGCGCGTGCACTCGGAGTGCCTCACGGGCGACGTCTTCGGCTCGATGCGGTGCGACTGCGGGACCCAGCTCGATCGGGCGATGGCGCGCGTTGCCGGCGAGGATCGCGGTGTCGTGGTCTATCTCCGCGGCCACGAGGGCCGAGGGATCGGGCTCGGCCACAAGCTGCGCGCGTACAGCCTGCAAGACGAGGGACGCGACACGGTGGAGGCCAACCTCGAGCTCGGGTTCCCCGCCGACTCGCGCGAGTACGGCATCGGCGCGCAGATCCTCGTCGACCTCGGCGTCACCACGATGCGCCTCATGACCAACAACCCGGCGAAGTACGGCGGGATCGAGGGTTACGGCCTCGAGATCGTCGAGCGGGTGCCGGTGCAGACCGAGCCGACGGCCGAGAACATCGCGTACCTTCGCGCGAAGCAGCGCAAGCTCGGGCACCTGCTCGGCTTCGATCCCGACTCCGATCCCGAAG
>CAZLEC010000728.1:0-2401 GCA_964558245.1 uncultured Burkholderiales bacterium
CCTCCGCCGCCTACGCAGCGCCGAGCGCGAACACGGCGGCCGGCGGGAGTGCCGCGGCGACGTTCGGCGCCGTCGACGGGGCGAAGATCATCAAGACGGGGAGCCTCGACCTACAGGTGCCCAAGGGCACGCTCCAGTCACAGGTGCTCCGCATGACGCACATCGCGGTCGGGGTTGGCGGTTACGTGACCCACAGCCAGTCGAACCTCGATCCGTCGAGCGCAACCGCGCAAATGACCATCCGCGTGCCGGTGAATGCGTTCGAGAACGCGATCAGCCAGATCGAGTCGGCACCCGGCATCAAGGTGCTCAACGACAGCGAGAACGGCACCGACGTGAGCGCGCAGTACGTCAACGTGCAGGCGAAGATCCAAGCCGACTCCGGAGAGCGCAACTCCCTGCTGGTGCTGCTCTCGCACGCCAGCAATCTCGACGACATCCTGACCCTTCGCGACAAGATCACGGAGGTGCAAGGTGTGATCGACCAGTATCAGGGCCAGCTCAACGTGTTGAGCGACCAGTCGACGTACTCGTCGATCTCGGTGCTCGCATCGGAGAAGCCGCCGAAGCCGCACAAGGCTGCCGTGGCGCACCACGTGGTCCCGCCGACCGGCCTCTCGAAGTCGTGGCAGGACGCCCGCAAGGGTTTCGCCAACGTGGTGGAGTGGTTCCTCGCCCGCTCGGGCGGCGCGCTGATCCTCTTCATCATCAGCATGCTCCTGGCGCTCGCCCTCCGGTACCTCTACCCCGTGATGCGGCGCGCGCTGCTGTAGGACGTCGAGCGCGCATTCCCGGGTCGCTCATCTGACCTGGCACAGCAGATCGACGTGGGACACGACGCTCGCTCTGACGATCACCGGCTCGCCCTCTTCGTCGGAACCGACGATCTGCGAGTCGCAGGCGTACTTGCCGCTCCCGTAGGCCGGACTGTGGCCGACCGGGTGATAGGTGCCGGGAACCGCGGGCACGGAATACCAGCCGTCGGGGCCGACCGGCACCTCCATCGTGTGACCGTTCGGAGCGGTGATGGTTACCGTTCCGGCGACCGGTCTGAGGAGCGGTTTCGGTCCGCCTACCTCCTCGAGCGTGCCCTCGATGATTCCCGCGGGACTGGCGGCCGGAGTGCTCGAGCCGAGCCAGAGGACGGTGTCGGTCGCCGACGGGTTTCCGCGAGTGTCCTCGGCCCTGACGTTCGTGCCGAACACGGCGACGCCGTCGTCGGTCACGCCGATCCCATCGGCCGACGCGAACTGCTCGAACGATCCGAAGTCGCGCTTGTCCTGCGTCCAGTGTTGGCCGTCGACAGACGTCCAGAGGATCATGTCGTTCAAGCTGTCGGCGGCGCCTGGCAAATGTGTCCGATATCCGACCGCGATCCAGCGCGCGCGTGTGTGGACGACGCCCATGAACCGGCCGAGCGCCCGGGCGTCGGGGCTCGATGCCGTCACCACACGTATCCAGCTCCGCCCGTCGGCACTCCACCAGATCGAGGCCGCCGCTCCGGAGTTCCCGACCACGACGTAACCGTGGTCGTCGCTCGCGATCGCGGCGACGTAGCCGTTCGTCCCGGCGATCGGGTACCTCGTGCGATCGACGATCGAGACGCCCGGCCCGTGTTCGACCGCGACCAGCCCGGCCGGGCCATCGGTCGCGTCAACCCCGCCGCACGCGATCGGGCTCGACGCCGGAACGAGCTCGAAGGCGGCGCCGTCGGTCGATGTCCACGCGGCTCGAGGGCATCGACCGTTCTCGGAGTCGTAGATCGACTGACCGAACGCGTAGAGCTTGCCACCGGACGCGACGACGCGGGAGATCGAGACGCTGAACGCGGGCGCGCCTTCCCCCTGATAGCTCCCGGGTGGTGGCTGCTCGACGGTTGACGTATGCCAGGTCTCGCCGTTGTCGGCGGAACGCCACGCCCGGGCGCCACCGCCCGTGGTTCCGACCGCGACGAGTGCACCGCGGATGCGGACCAGGTCGTTGATCTCGACGAAACCGCCGCGTCGGGCGACCTCGAACACGATGCGTGCCTTGCCCGCGGCGAGCTGGGCGATCCACGCGCCGGCGTTGTCGTCGCCGAGCGCGTACGTGCTGCCGTTCGCAGTCACGACGCGCAGGATCCCGCTCTTCGGCGCGGCAACACGCGTCCAAGTGAGCCCGGAGACGTTGCCGATCGGCGGGGTCGGCGGGTTGCGCACGGTCACGTGCTCGGGGTTCGATCGCCGGCTCACGCCGAACGCCGCGATCGCGATCACGCACGCGACCAGCGTCACCGCCACCCCACGATTGCGCAGACGGTCGCGACGGGCCTTGCGGGTCACGGCGCCCAATGCGCGATCGACCTCGGGCACGTCGCCGGCGAGGTCGTCGAGCACGCGGCGCAGCTCGTCAGTCTTCATCG
>CAZLEC010000729.1:0-2398 GCA_964558245.1 uncultured Burkholderiales bacterium
GGCTCGGTCGCGCTCGGCGTCGCGTACATCCTCACCGACCGAATGCTGCACGGTTTCCTCGTCGCGATACCGGGCGGGTGGCTCACGTACCAAGTGCGCGCGCACCTGCTGGGCCTCACCGCGATCGCGTTGGCCTTCGCGTACGTGTTGGGGCGGCGCCGGCGCCTCACTCCCACGGCCGGAACGTCGCTGATGCGACCGATCGGCATCGTGCTCGTGGTGTTGGTCGCGGCGTTCGCGGTCACCCAGGGAGCGAAACAGCTCCACATCTCCGCGCTGACCCCGAGCTCCGTCCAGGCCGAGCTCCAGGCCACCAGTGCGAGCACCACCCAGGAGGGCTCCGCGTTCAACACGAACGTCTCGCTGTCGCCGTTGCATCTCCCGCAAGACGCGGTCACCGTGCTGCTCCGACCGTTCCCGTGGGAAGTGCAGTCGAAGAACCAGATCCTCGCATCGCTCGAAGGCATGGCGCTCGTGGCGTTCATGTTCCTGCGCCGGAAGTCGATCGCGCTCTCGCTGCGAAAATTGCGAGAGGTGCCGTTCCTCTTCTACGCGTGGATCCTCACGCTTCTCTACGTGTTGCTGTTCCAGGCGTTCGGAAACTTCGGGCTCCTCGTGCGCGAGAGATCGATCGTGCTGCCCGCGCTCTATGTCCTCCTCGCGCTCGACGCGAGGCGCGTCCAACGCGCGGAGGCGCCGTGGCTCGACGACACCGCTCGATCCGCGATGCCCGAGTACTAGCGGGCAACCGCGCGGGTGCGCTCAGCGAACGACGCGTCGCGTGCCGGCGGTGCGCACGAGTCGTGAACGCCTGAAGAAGAGCAAGCCGAGACCGACGACCGACCCACCGGCAACACCTACGGCGAGCACGGCGTCGGGCGTGGCGAACGAGCCCGAAGTGGTGGGCCCGGGGCTGCCGAGGTCGCTGACCGCAACGCGCTTCGGTGCCGAGACCGGTCGGCGCCGGGGTCGCGCCTTGCCGGGCCGCGTGCTGGTGGTGAGCCGCTTCGTCGTGGTCGTCGTCGGCGCCGAGGTCGACGTGGTAGAGGAGGCCGACGTGGCGGTCGTGGGCGGGTGTGCCGATCCGGGTCCGACGTCGGGCGCGGCCGGCTTGGGCGTGGGCAGGACGCGCGGCGTTCCCAACGCGAAGCCCTCGAAGTTCGCGATGTCGATCGTGGTGATCGGGCTGGCCGGCGAGCACGCGTTCGCGCGGCCGACGAGCGGGACGAGTTGCTGGCGGCCTCGAGCGTGCCCCGCGTGCGTGCCCAACGCGGCCGGTGGAGGGGCTTCGACGCTCATGCGCAGCCCTCCTGCCACCCGGCTCCCGACCGCCGCGCCCGACACTGCCTTTCCGAAGAGCACGACCTTGTTGGGCGACCCGGGCGGCGACGTGAACGTCAGCGCGGCGATTGTCGACTGGTGGTCGGCCCATCCGAACGCGACGTCGGCCGGGAGCCAGCCCGCGGCGAACGTGGAGCAGGTCACCTGCGTCGCCTGGATGGTCGCGGCGAACGTTGCCGAACCCCCGCCGCTCGAGCACCCCGACATCCGGCCGTGGGCGGTGATGGTCTGGTTGGCCGGCACGTGGGTGAGTCCGGGGCTCACGACCAACCGCCCGGTCAACAGTGCGCACTGTTGCACCTGCTCGGCGTGGGCCGGGAGCGCGACGGCGGCGCCGGCCGCGGCCCAGAGGGCGATCAGGAGCAGCAGTCTTCGAGTACCGCGCATCAACGACATCCTTGGTGACGCGGCATTCTCCCAAGCCCCCGGGAGGTGTGCCATAACTCAACTTGATGTGCTCATCGGTTGACGGGCACGAACATATGTTCGTACGATGCCGGGGAATGACCGCCGACGACGAGCACGAATTGGAACGCCGCGCCGGCGATGGCGATCGCCTCGCCGAAGCATCCCGGTGCCGGCAGTACGAAGCGCGGTGCCGGTGCGGAAGTCGCTGGCGCGTGTACCGCGCAGCCACCGAAGACGACGACGATCCGATGGCGACCTGTATCAGCTGCGGCGAAGACACCTACGACCTCACCGACAACGGCGTTGCCCGCGCATGAGTCGTTCGGCATATCCCCACGATCGTTGGGTACTTATGTCAGAGTTCTTCGTAACGTGCCGTTTTTGGGCGGCTGTAGGGCTCGGGAGACCGCCGTGAATTCACTTTCAGCAGTTGCACGTAGTCGGATGTGTCGCGTCGGACTGGCGGCCGGCGTCGCGATCGCCATGGTCGGCGCCCTCGCCTTGCCGGCGGGCGCCAACACGGGCCACGTCTTCACCTCGCAGACGTGTTACACGTGGTCGGCCTCGGTGACGCTCGACAACAACGTCACAACAGTGCGTCGCGTGGAGATCACGACCACCATTCCGGGCACGAACGGAATCGTCGACG
>CAZLEC010000730.1:0-2391 GCA_964558245.1 uncultured Burkholderiales bacterium
CTCGACGGCGACGAGGGCTTCGCCGAGGTGTTCCTCGACGACGTGTTCGTGCCCGACATCGACGTGCTCGGCGAGCCGAATCAGGGTTGGTCGGTGGCGATGGCGACCACCGGTTCGGAGCGCGGGCTGACGCTGCGATCGCCGGGCCGATTCATGGCTACCGCGCAACGACTCATCGATCTGGCGCGAGCGCACCGAGACGATCCGGAGGCGATCGACGCCGGAGACCGGCTCACGGCCGCGTGGATCGACGCGCAGGCGTACCGGTGGCAGACCTTCTGGACGGTCACCCGCATCGCGGAGGGCGCGCGCACCGGCCCCGAGTCGAGCATGGTGAAGGTGTTCTGGTCGGAGCTCGACATCCGGCTGCACGAGTTGGCGCTCGACCTGCTCGGACCGCACGCCGAGCTGCTCGACGGCGACGACGCGGCGTGGATGAAGGGCTACGAGTTCGCGCTCGCGGGCCCGATCTACGCGGGCACCAACGAGATCCAGCGCAACGTCATCGCCGAGCGCGTGCTCGGTCTCCCGCGGGCGTAGCCGTGCGATTCTCCTTCTCCGACGAACAGCTCGCACTGCGGGACGCGACCCGCGACCTCCTCACCAAGGAGTGCACGCCGGCGCACCTGCGCGACGCGTGGACCAACGAGACGGGTCGCGTGCCCGGGCTCTGGGCCCAGCTCGACGACATGGGCATTCTCGGCATGCTGGCGCCCGAATCGGCGGGCGGGCTCGGGCTCACGTTCGTCGATCTCGTGCTCGTGCTCGAGGAGACCGGCCGCTTCGCGGTTCCCGAACCGGTGGTGGAGACCGCGGCGTGGGGCGTGCCGCTCCTGGGCCGCACCGATCTCACGATCGCCGCGAGCGAACACTGGGTGCCGTGGGCCGACTCCGCCGACGTGATCTTCACCGCGGCCGGCCGCTTCGAGCGCGCCGGCGCGGAGCTCGTGGCCCGTCCGTCGGTCGACGGCGCTCGCCGGTTGTTCGAAGTGCAGGGCACTCCGAGCCCGGTCGACGGCGGCGAGGCGATCGCGGCCTACGACCGCGGTGTGTGCGGAATCGCAGCCCAACAATGCGGGTTGGCGGACCGCATGCTCGACATGACCGCCGATTACGTGCGCGAGCGCAGGCAGTTCGGCGTCCCCGTGGGGTCGTTCCAGGCCGTGAAGCACCACCTCGCCAACGCCCGGATCGCGCTCGAGTTCGCCCGACCGCTCGTGTACCGCGCGGCCGCTTCGATCGCGACCCGCGATCCCGATACCGGCGTGCACGTGTCGATGGCCAAGGCCAAAGCCGACGCGGCCGCGCAGCAGTCGGCCCGGGCCGCGCTCCAGTGCCACGGCGCCATCGGGTACACGACCGAGTACGACCTGCATCTCTACCTGAAACGTTCGTGGGCGCTGGCGCTCAGCTGGGGCAACGCGAAGTTTCATCACGACCGCGTCGCCCGCGCGATCCTGTAGCCGACCCGCACCAGGAGCTCGACATGCCCGAGGCCTACATCATCGACGCCGTCCGCAGCCCGGTCGGCCGACGCGGCGGATCGCTCGCCGGCGTTCACCCGGCCGATCTCGGCGCGCACTCGATCCGCGCGCTGATGAGCGGGGTCGACGTCGACCCTGCGGCCGTCGACGACGTCGTGTTCGGCTGCGTCGACACGATCGGGCCCCAGGCCGGGGACATCGCGCGCACGTGCTGGCTCGTCGCCGGCCTCCCCGACGAGGTGCCGGGTACCACCGTCGACCGCCAGTGCGGATCGTCACAACAGGCCGTGCACTTCGCCGCCCAAGCCGTGATGTCCGGCACCGCCGATCTCGTGGTCGCGGGCGGAGTGCAGAACATGAGCGCGATCCCGATCAGCGCGGCCATGGTCGCCGGTGAGCCGTACGGATTCGAGAACCCGTTCGCCGGTTCGCCCGGCTGGGAAGCGCGTTACGGCACGCAGGAGGTCTCGCAGTTCCGCGCGGCCGAGATGATCGCCGAGAAGTGGGACATCACCCGCGACGACATGGAGGCGTTCGCGGTCGAGTCGCACGAGCGTGCACTGCGGGCTCGCGCGGAGGGCCGCTTCGAGCGCGAGATCGTCCCCCTCGCAGGGCTCACCTTCGACGAAGGACCACGCGAGCCCGACCTCGCCAAGATTCGCTCCCTGCGCACGCTCGTAGAGGGTGGCCGCCTCACCGCCGCGGTGTCGTCGCAGATCTCCGACGCGTCGGCCGCGCTGCTCGTCGCGAGCGAACGAGCGGTGAAGACCTACGGTTTGAAGCCCCGCGCGCGCATCCACCATCTCTCGGTGCGCGGCGCCGATCCCGTGTGGATGCTCACCGCGCCGATCCCGGCGACTGCGTACGCGCTCGAGAAGGCGGGCATGACGCTCGCCGACATCGACCT
>CAZLEC010000731.1:0-2383 GCA_964558245.1 uncultured Burkholderiales bacterium
AAGGGGGGCGGAATCGCGCGGTTCGAACCGCGCAGGGTGCTCGACACCCGTCGCCCCGCAACATTGGTCACGGGGCTTTTCGACATGTCGGGTGCTTTGGCGATGCGGACGTGCGAACCCCCGCACGAAGCAGTGGCCAGGATCGGCGCCAGCGCGACCAGAACCCCGAATCGTCGCGCAACGCAGACCCTTCGTCGCATCCGAAGATCATCGCGTGTCCTTTCGGCGTTCTCTCGTCACCCCGAGGCGCAGGCCGGAGATGCTGCGGCGGCTGGCTCGAAGAGCCGCCGCGCGATTAGAGTGATCGCTCTAGTCGGTGTGCAAACGAGCTGGAGGAGCGATGTACAAAGCCGCCGTTCGAGCATTGATTCGCCACGGCATCTCGCAGCTGAACCGGGGCGATCCCACGTTCTTACTTCGTTTGGCCGCAACGAACGCCGAACTCGCGTTCCCCGGCGAAAACACCTGGGCTGCAATGCACCGGCCGGTGATCAAGGGGCGACGTCGGCACGTCACGCACCGAGGAGCCGACGAGTGTCGCTCCTTCGCTGAGAGATTCGTTACCGAGGGCGTCCAGTTCGAGATCGAAGACATCCTCGTGAACGGTCCTCCGTGGAACTTACGAGTCGCGCTGCGTGTCAACGATTTCGTCCCCCGTCCGGACGGAGAGGACGTCTACAACAACCGCGCGGTCGCGTTCCTGGAAATGAGATGGGGTCGACTCGTCCGATGGGAAGACTACGAAGACACCGAGCGGGTCACCGCGTGGGACCTCCAACGCGAGATCGCTCTCCCGTCATGATCCACACAGGTAACTGAACCCGGCCACACCGACGCGCCCCCAATGCGATCCGAACTCCGTAGGCTGGCACGGCCTGGAACGCATCCGGAGCTGAACACGAATCCGACGATCTCCACTCGTGCAAAGACCCGAACTCGGCCCGGGCCGCCACCTGGTGGTCAGCGCACTTCCCGATGAGAAGATCGGCGAGGCACATGAATCGGAACGCGGGAGTGGTGGTCATCGGTTTGGCGTGCGCGCTCGCGGCTGCGCCCCTCGCGACCTCGACACCCGCGTCGGCGGCGGGCGCCCCGTTCGGGATCACAACGACACCCGCCCTCAGCCCGGCCTTCTCGGTCGGCACGACCGACTACGTCGTCCCGTGCGCCGGGCATCCGTCGACCCACGTCCTCACCACGGGCGCGGGAAGCGTTGTAGGCGGCAAGAGCTTTCCCGGCCGCGCCGATGTGCAGGCCCGTCTCGTACCCGGCCAGTCCCTCCAGATCACCGGCGCCGGGCACTCGTACTTCGTGCGGTGCGTGCCGGCAGACTTCCCGAAGTACTCCGCGACCGTGAACGGTACGCCCCAGACCAACGGGTTGCTCGTGACGCCGGCGGCTTCCCTGAGCGTGCCGGCCGGGCACTACGTGGTCGCGTTCGACGCGCAGGGCGTCGCGGTGTGGTGGTACCGCGATTCCAAGACGCCGGCGGACGCGAAGTTCTTCGGTTCGTCGACGATCGGCTGGGCGAGCGGCACCGAGGTAGCGAACCGAGGCACCTTCTCGCTCCGTGGTCTCGATGGTTCGGTGAAGCACACCGTCGGCACTACCAAGATGACGGTCGACTCGCACGATCTTCAGTCGCTTCCCGGCGGCAACTATTTGGCGATCCTCGACGTCTCGCGACCGGGCGTCGATCTGTCGACATGGGGTCGCTCGTCGCAGTCGACCATCATCGACAACGAGATCGTCGAGCTGAACGCCGCGAACAAGGTTGTGTGGAGTTGGAGCGTGGCCGCGCACATCAATGTCGCTGCCGCGAATCTCAACTGGCGGAACCAGTTCCCCGACGTCATCCACATGAACTCGATCCAGCTGCTCGGCAATCACGAGCTCGTCTTCAGCGCCCGTCACCTCGACGCGGTGTATGCGATCGACATGCGCAGCGGCGCCATCACCTGGAAGCTCGGTGGCACCCCGACCGCGCAGAGCCTCACCGTGGCCGGCGACCAGTATGCGGCGAGCAACCCCGACGCGTTGTTCTCCGGGCAGCACGACGCGCGGATCCTCCCCGACCGGACGCTCACCGTGCAGGACAACGGCGCGCTGCCGTTGCGACCGGTGCGAGCGCTGCGATTCGCGATCGATCCCGCCACCCGAACCGCGACCGAGATCGCACAGGTGACCGACAGCCGCTACGGGCCGGCGTTCTGCTGCGGTGGCGTCGACCACCTCTCGACCGGAGACTGGCTCGCCTCGTGGGGCATCGCCGAGTACGCGACCGAGTTGACCCCGAGCGGCAACCCGGTACTGACCGTGTCGTACGCCCCGTATTTCTCGTACCGCGTGGCGCCGGTGGTGCCGCCGATCTCCGCGTTGCGCG
>CAZLEC010000732.1:0-2380 GCA_964558245.1 uncultured Burkholderiales bacterium
GTCATCCGCTCCTTCTTTGGCTACCGTCCGGACCTTTCCAGTAACCGGCTGCCCGTTCTGCACCCGGACCAGCGTCTCGATCGCTTTGCCTTCCTAGATATGCGCGATGTTTGCTCGTTCGTATTCGGCGAAGGCGGCATGGCGATCGGCACGATCAGACCTGAGCGCAGCGCCGAACGCAGGGCCGACTCCCTCAGGTGTACTCGCACCTCGATTAGCCGCATCGCGTAGTTTCGCAACCCGATCGGCCTTGAGTTCGTGCTCTCGCTGGCGGCGATCGATCTCACTGTCGAGTTCCTCGAGTTCAGCGTCGGCTAGGAGCAGACGCAGCCCCTCTATGACGTCCATTTGATTCCGAATCTGGCCGCGCAGATGCGGGATTCCGGTGGCGATCTCGCCGGCGAGGTAGTCCTTCCCAGTCGCTCGCAATGCGGCCGGTAGTCGGGATTCCGATTCCGCAAGCAACGCTTCGAAGGCGGTGAGTTTGGCTTTGATTTTGGTCGACGTTAGTTTAGTCGTGGCAGTCATTTAGACGATCCCTTTCTCATGAAGGACGGAGCGGTACGACCGGCCCTTAAACGGCGGCATGGCCTCGGTGGCACCGCGTTTCACCTGCGGCAGCAGTTTGGCGACTTGGGCGGATAGAGCGGCGCGAGCGCACGTTACGCAGCCCGCGGCTTTGTGAAGCTTACAGAGCATTTGGGTCTCCTTTGGTGTGGTTCGTTAGTTAAATCGGCGCCCCATAGCGCCTATTATTTCTCGTGGTTGGTTTGAGGCGAACGCAAAACTCCAGTTATCGCTCCGCAGATGCTTTATCGCCGAGCTCAAACAGAGGGCAAGACAATCCGTTTGATCGTCTTTCTGAACCTGAGGCCACGCGAAAATTTCTCGCTCGAACTCTACAAGCCAAGGCGCTTCGTTCGGAAGAAAAACACGTTTAGACTCGATGATACCCGTGATCCCGAGAATCCGAGATTCTTTACTGCCCTTCGCGACGACGGGAACAATGGGCAGGCGGGTATCTCGTCGCAAAGCCTGAATCATCGCTACCGCGTTGCTGCTTTGTTCGGCATACAAAACGGCGGGTGCGGGGTCTTCGGTCTCCAACAGCCTAACGCGGCGAATGAGGTCTGGAAACTCGACCTTGTCTCGCCAGACGTCGAGGACAACGAAGCTGTTCTTCGTAATGCCGATCTTGACGATAACGGAGTAATCACTGCGCGCGCTCACAGTGGCCGCCGAGTCTAGCGCGCAAATCACCTTCTTGAACTCACTTGGTGGGGTATCGTAGCGCTGAATCCAGTGCGCTTTTATGGCGTTGCCTTCAAGTGGGACTGGATTGCCTTGATGCGCATTCAAATGCTCTCGACCCCATCGCTAGCTTTTGACGTTCCAGTTCTTCGACGGGCCAGCGCGAGGACCACATCGAGATTCCGCGACGGCGATGCAACGGATCGTCCTTCCCCTCGGAGATCGCCGGGATTCTAACGACAGCCCACTCGGAGGCGTCCGGCGACTCCATGATGCGTCCAGGTAAGTCGTCGGCTCCCCATCTTTGTTGGATCAGAACGACAGCACCGACAATCGGCTCGAGCCGAGGCAAAAGCACCGTCCGCCACCATTGCTCCAGATTGTCGCGTTCGCCGATAGAGAGAGCATCGTTTTGGCAGTCATCCGCCAAAATTAGATGTCCCCTCCAGCCAGTAATTTGCGAGCCGACGGAGTGCGCGCTAAGACCACCACCTTCTGTTGTCGACCATCTATTCATTGCCGTTGTATCGCGCGACAGCTCGGTTTCGAACGGCCACTTTGGTTCCGTGAAGAAGGCACGCGAGGCACGGTTATTTCGTTCCGCTAGTTCGGCACCGGCGCTCGCGGTTATGATACGCCGCTTGGGGTTCCGTCCAAGATACCAGGAGGCAAAGGCTTGTAGCAGCATGCTCTTACCCGAACCGGGATGGAGCGTGACTAGGAGCTTTCGCTTTGTCCCGTTCTCGATCTCGGTCAGGAGATTCGCGAGAAGTTCGATATGCGGTGGCGATTGGAAGCCCTCTATCATACGCCCGCAGAAGTCGATCAAACTTCGCCGGCTGAGCTCCTCCGCGGCGGCGACCCGGAGTGCTTCACGTCGAGCATCGTCGACGGTGGTGGGCGCAATCATTTTGCGCGAGCAGTGGGGCGCCGGCTCGACTGAGTCTCCGCGACCAACGCGCGCAACTCAGCTATCCGCTTGTCGGTAGCCTTGCCCCGCTCATTGAGTTTCGCTGCGAGATCGATGATCTGGGTGGCGCGCTCGAGCTGCTCATCTCGCTGGTCCGCCTCCGCCTAGATTCTGTACGCCTGCATGACGTTGAAGCACGCCTCGGCCTCAACTGGCTTG
>CAZLEC010000733.1:0-2376 GCA_964558245.1 uncultured Burkholderiales bacterium
GTCGGCCGTCGCGAAGCTTCGGTCGCGCGCCGCGGTGCAACGGCAGGTTGCGCTCCTCGTGAGTGATCGTCTCGCCCCGGTCGTCGGCCGGGCCCTCCCCGCGGCCGAGATCGTCGTGGCGATCCTGCTCGTCGTGTGGTGGAGCGCGGTGCCGGGTGTTGTCGCGCTCGTGCTGCTGGCCGCGTTCACGGTGGTGCTGGTTCGCGCGCAAGCGCGTCACGTGCCGTGCCTCTGCTTCGGCGCGAGCCGGCTCGACGCGCCCGCGGGGTCGGCGTCGGTGATCCGCAACGGGGTGTTGGGCGGGCTCGCAGTGCTCGCGATCGGTGGGCCGTCGGGCGCGGGCGCGGGCGCGGCTGTCGCACTCTGTGTGGTGCTCGGCGCGATCACGGCGGCCGCGGTGTGGGTGGCCCGCTGATCGACGCCGGCGCTGGTCAGTGGCGGCGCAACCGGTCGCGCACGACGACGCCGAGATGCACGCCGGTGGTCGCGGCGACCGCCGCGACCGCGGCCTCCGCGAGCGCGACGATCCACGCGATCCCGCCGAGGTCGATGAGGATGCACACGGTCGCCAGGCCGAGCAGTGCGACCGCCAAGGTGTCCTGGGCGCGAAACGTCGCCGCCGGCTCGACGGTGTCGGCGGGTGGGAGCCGCGGCGCGACGAGCCCGTCGAAGATCCGGTAGATCGGGTTGCCGGGCGGGCCGATGAGTGCGCCCGCACCCACGAAGACGGCCAGCACCGGGATGGCCCACGGCTGGTGGAACACGAAGGCGCTCAACGTCGCGACCGCGAGGACGCCCTGCACCGCCCGGTCGGCCCGGGCGTCGACCGCCTTCGACCCGGACGCCACAGTGGGACCCTACTTACGTCGGTTCGTTCGATCCTCCGACAGAGATACGGCCGAACGCACTATTCCCGAAAGGTGCAAATCGACTACTCTGCGTGTTCGAACGCTTGTGAAATGCGGAGGGGTCGCGTGAACGAATTCGGCGGGAAGCCAGCCCCTGTACTGAGTCGTCACCCATGGTGATCGCCGCCGTCGTGGCCGGATTTGCCACGCTCAGCGCGGTCTTCGCCGTCGTGGCAATCGTCCGGCGGCGGGGGACGCCGACCTCCGTCCGGTCGGGCGACATGGACCTCGGCGAGCTCGCCGACAGCGCCGTGATGCGGGGCTCGGGGGTCGACGTGGCGCGGAGCCGGGAGCGCACGCGTCGACGCCGACTCTGGAAGCTCTTCGCCACGCTCGCACCGGTGTGCGCGTACTTCTACTACCGGATCGCGACCTCGAACCCGATCCGTCTCGGTTTCCCGAACTTCACGCCCAGCCAGATGGAGATCGTCCTCCCGTTGGGCCTCATCGCGTTGCTCGGCGTGATCATCGTCGTGCCGATGTTGTCGGCCGGCAAGTCGCCGCACGTGCGTTACGACCCGAGCGAGATCGACGTGACGATGGACGACGTCGTCGGCATCGGGCCCGTTCGCCAAGAGGTCGTGAACACGCTGAACCTCTTCCTCGGCTACCAGACGTTCCGTGAGCACATGGGTGGCAACCCCCGCAAGGCAATCTTGTTCGAGGGACCCCCGGGTACCGGCAAGACGTACATGGCCAAGGCGATGGCACGCGAGGCCGGCGTTCCCTACCTGTTCGTCTCGTCGACTGCGTTCCAGTCGATGTACTACGGCCAGACCGGCCGCAAGATCCGCAACTACTTCAAGGAGCTGCGCAAGGCCGCGCGCGAAGAGGGTGGTGCGATCGGTTTCATCGAGGAGATCGACGCGATCGCCGGCGCCCGCAGCGGCATGCGCATGTCGCCCGTCGACAATCTGCTCCACCCGTTCTCTCAGGTGGATCGGAGCGCTTCGAGCGAAGGCATCTCCGGCGTGGTGAACGAGCTGCTGATCCAGCTCCAGTCGTTCGACGCGCCGACCGGTGGCGGGAAGCTGCAAGCGCGCATGATCGACTTCGCGAACCGGTGGCTCCCAGCTCACCGCCGCTTGAAGAAGAAGCCGACACCGTTCTCGAACATCCTGGTGATCGGCGCGACCAACCGAGCGGCCGACCTCGATCCGGCGCTGCTGCGCCCGGGGCGTTTCGATCGTTCGATCCACTTCGACGTTCCCACCCGTTCGGGACGCCGGGAGATCATCGACTACTACCTCGACAAGAAGACCCACGTACCCGAGCTCGACAAGGAAGAGCGCCGCGACGTGCTGGCGGCGATGACCTTCGGGTACACGCCGGTGATGATCGAGCACCTCTTCGACGAAGCGCTCGTGTGGGCACTGCGCGACCGGCGCGACGCGATGGACTGGCGCGACGTGCAGCAGGCGAAGATGACCGAGGAGATCGGTCTGAAGCAGCCCGTCGAGTACACCGA
>CAZLEC010000734.1:0-2371 GCA_964558245.1 uncultured Burkholderiales bacterium
CACTACGCCGGCGTGGCCGCGGGGCTCAAGGTCCCCATCGAGTACCGGCCCCGCCGCATGAACCACACGGTGGTGGTGCTCGTGGGCAGCGTGCACCGCGGTGTGCTCGAAGCCCTCGCGTACGCGAAGTCGCTCCATCCCGATCGGCTCCTCGCGGTGACCGTCGTGTCCGACGAGGAGGAGCAGGACAAGATCGAGCAGGTGTGGCGGGAGCGCAAGATCGACATCCCGCTCGAGATCGTGCACTCGCCGTACCGGGAGCTCACCCGGCCGATCCTGCGCTTCGTCGACGAGCTCGACGCCCGCTACGCCAACAGCATCGTGACGGTCGTCCTCCCCGAATTCGTGGTGGGGTCGTGGTGGAGCCAGCTCCTCCACAACCAGAGCGCCCTGTTCCTGAAGGGCCGGCTCCTCTTCCGCAAGGGCACGGTCGTGACCTCCGTCCCGTACCACCTCGAGGACTGAAGTTTTCTCGAAGTGCGCCTTGACATTTTGGGTGACCAAAATCTAACTTGCCGCCCATCGAAGATCAGCTCGCAAGCCTGTCGAAAAGCGATCGCGAGGCCTTGAAGGCCATCTACCGGCTCGCCCGCGACGGCGGCGCCCACACCGGGCTGCTCGCCGAGCGGCTCGGTCTCGCGCCCGGAACCGTGACGGCGACGGTCAAGCGCCTCGCCGACCGGGGGCTGGTCGACCACGAGCCCTACCACGGCGTCGAGATGACGACCGCCGGGAACCGCGTCGCCATCGCCGCCATCCGCCGGCACCGGATCGTCGAGCGGTTCCTGGCCGACATGCTCGGCTACGCCTGGAACGAGGCCGATCGGCTCGCCACCAACTTCGAGCACGAGCTGCCCCAGGAGGTCGAGGACCGGCTCTTCGTGGCGCTCGACCGTCCGGCCACCTGCCCGCACGGCTTCCCGATCCCGGCGAAGGAGACGGCGGAGATGCCGGAGATGCCTCCGCTGTACGCGCTCGAGCCGGGCGACACGGCGGTGGTCGCCGTGCCAGGCTCCACCGACCCCCAGATCGTCGAGTTCCTCGGCACGCTCGGGCTGCGGCCCGGCGTGCGCGTCGAGATCAAAGAGAAGCACCCCTTCGACGGACCGCTGGTGCTTCGCGTAGACGGCAAGGACCGCACGCTCGGTGCGACGGTTGCCAACCAAGTGTTCGTCCAGAGATCAGCCTGACATGCCCCTTCCCATGAGAGGTGCGAAGTAGTCATGACGCATTTGCAGGCCGCCGAGGGTGGCTACCAGACCTTCTACCTGCACGGTGGTGAGTGGGCGATCCTGCTCGGCTCCGTGGCGACCGCGCTGCTCGCGCTGCTCGTGGGCTTCTTCTTGATGCGAGGCGTGCTCGCCCAAGACGAGGGCACCGAAAAGATGAAGGAGATCGCGCACGCGATCCAAGAGGGCGCGATGGCGTACTTGAAGCGCCAGTTCAAGACGATCCTCGTGATCCTCGTACCCCTCGCGGTGATCGTGTTCCTCACCTCCACGAAGGTGAAGACCGACGGCCTCAACGGCGTACCGAGTCACCTCGCGCTGTCGTACGTGAAGTCGGGTGTGTTCCGCACCGCGGCGTTCGTGCTCGGGTGCTTCATGTCGGGCCTCACCGGCTTCATCGGCATGAGCCTCGCCGTGCGCGGCAACGTCCGCACCGCGGCGGCCGCGAAGCGCGGTTCGATGCCGGCGGCACTGCAGGTGGCGTTCCGCACCGGTGGCGTCGCGGGAATGTTCACGGTCGGTCTCGGCCTGCTCGGCGCCTCGCTCATCATGATCGCGTTCCAGAACACGAGCTCGGCGATCCTCGTCGGATTCGGGTTCGGTGGCTCGTTGCTGGCGTTGTTCCTCCGGGTCGGAGGTGGCATCTTCACCAAGGCGGCCGACGTCGGCGCCGACCTCGTGGGCAAGGTCGAGGCCGGCATTCCCGAGGACGACCCGCGCAACCCGGCGACCATTGCCGACAACGTCGGTGACAACGTCGGTGACTGTGCCGGTATGGCGGCCGACCTCTTCGAGTCGTACGAGGTGACGCTGGTCGCGTCGATCATCCTCGGCGTGCCCGCCTTCCAGGCGATCTTCCCGCACAGCCCGCAGCTGTGGGTGATCGGTGCGCTGTTCCCGCTCGCGGCGCGTGCGCTCGGCGTGCTCGCCTCGATCGCGGGCGTGTTCGCGGTGCGGGCCACGGAGAAGGACAAGTCGGCGATGGCGCCGATCAACCGCGGCTTCTTGACCGCGGGCATCCTCACGGTGCTCGGCACCCTCGCACTCGCGCTCGTCTACGTCGGCAACCCGAAGGGTGGCTCGATCTCGGGTGTCGGCATGCGCATGTTCGGCGCCGTGGTCGCCGGGCTCGTGCTCGCGCA
>CAZLEC010000735.1:0-2367 GCA_964558245.1 uncultured Burkholderiales bacterium
ACGCTTGTCGACGCGTCACCTCAGAAGTCGTACGAGCACTGCCATGCCGTCGATCTTCTCGGGCACGACATCGTCTATGACTTCGTACCGCCAGTCGCCGCGCACCTCGCGGAGTTCGTCGAGCGCAGACGCGCCGGTTGACGAAACGGACTGCGGATTGGCCAGCGCCCTCGTGAAGTCGAAGCCGTCCTCGAGCAGCCGCCGCACCAGTACCTGCTGACGCGCGATGCGGAACAGATCGGAACTCGGGCCCGTCACCGCGTATCGAGCCCCGATCCACTGGTGAATACGTTCGCCCGAGAGCTCCTCCGCGGGCGGGGAGAACTCGACCTGCTTCCTCCCGTCCTCGATCTCGAGATCGGGTGCCATCGGGTACCAGAACCGAAGGTGTTCTTCCACCGGCACGAGTACCGACGTCTCGCGTAGCGCGTCGGTGACAGCGTCACGGAGCAAGCACAGACTCTCCGCCGCCGGGACACCTTGTTCGACGAGCGCGGCACAGAGCATTGGGTGTCCACCGAGCTTGAAAGCCGCATTGACGCGGTTGTGGAGCGTTGGTGACCACAAGTCGCGCGGTATCCATGTCAACGATTGTTGCTGCGCGTCGACGACGACGATGTTGTCAGTGTTTGCCGTCCATTCCGAGCGGTCCATGATCGAGACGACGGTGGCCACTGCTCAAACCTGTGGGCTGGCGATTTGTGCGGCCACGAGCTTCGCGGCTCGGACCGGGACATCACGGTGCAGCCGCGCGACGAGGTGGTCGCCCGGACACAATATGGCGCTCATCTCACGGTGGCCCGAGATCACGCGCACCCGAACCGTGCGACCGACGCGAGCTCGCCCTGCGGCATCATCGCCTCGGTTGCCCAGTCCTCGCGCGAACGAATCTCAAGTGTCGGCGCACCGTTCATTGCCATCCATCCTATGTCGGGCACCCCTCATCTTCTGATGAGGCGCGCAGCATCGCCGTGAATACAGCGATCACGCACCTCCTCAATCACACCCCAGTGGACGCGCGCCGCAGCACGCTTCTCGGCGCCAATCGTCGACGCGTAGGTCCAGTCGACTCGCTACGGGATGTGCAGTCCGCTCACTGCACGAGCGACGACCAATCGCTGGATCGACTCGGAATGTCCGAGGGGCGAGTCACAGGTCGCGTTTTCAGATGCGGGCGAGCAGCTCGGCCTTCTTCGCCGCGAACTCGTCTTCGTTGAGAGCTCCTTGGTCGCGGAGTGCGGCGAGCTGTGCGATCTCTCCGATCACGTCCGATGGCGATGCGGGTATCGGCGCGGCCGCCGCAGGGGCAGGGGTCGCGAGCTGGCGGTCCTTGAGCAGGATTGCAAGGTGCTGGAAGAGCTTGTCCGGTAGTTGAATCAGAGACTGCTTTCCGTCGACCCAGTCAACGCGAACGGTGTGTGAGTGCATCGCCGAATCGACTGCCGAGTCGACTGCGGCTGAGGCCGCTTTGCCGACGAACCCTGGCAGAGCGACAAGCGCAACCGCGTTACCGAACCTGCTGACGGCACCCGCCGCGCCGCCGCGCGTCTCGGCGGTGATCTCCTCCCACGCGGCGACTGCGTCGGCAGTGAGGTTCGGCGTACCCTTGAAGCCGAGGGGGCTGAGGGCAAGCTCACCCTTCCGATTGGTGCTGATCGTCGCGTTGATGAAGTGACCGCCGACGACCTTCCCGTAAGACATCATCGCTAGGCGGCGTTCCATGTCATGCCGCAATTGGCGCAGTGCAGTTGCGCGACCTTCTCTTTCCGCGACAACCCGGTGGCAAGAAGTGACCACCCAAGCGTAAGGACTGCTCCGGTGGCCTTCCCTCCACTGATGCCCTTCTTCTGCTTGATCTCATGCACGGTTACGGCACCGCGCGTTTGACAGTACGGGCAGACGATCGCAGTGTTGCTCACCTCGATGCCCCCTCTCTTCGTAGGTCTGTGCCGTGGCCCTTCGAGTCTGTAAGCAGCTCGGAGGCAAAAATAGGGCCAAAGTGCCCAAACCTCGCGGGTTGTCGGTCCCCGGCGACGAGATGTCGGTGACATCGCCCGGCTCGTCGTCGTTGTCGATCCATGCACTGAAGACGATGCCTCTTCTCTCACTTGCGTCCGCGCGACAGGTTGCCCTGAGACGCTTCTGCCAGGGAGCGGCCCGCACAGAACAACGCCGTCGGGTGTCCCAGATCACCTATCCCCGAACCACGCGTCCGGGGTATCCTGGATCGCCGGCACTGAGGCGTTGCGCGTCGGTAGTAGGGATGGAGTAGGGATGAGCGGTCCGGACAGGACCGCACCACCCGGACTCAGATCACGGTATGTGCAGGCCGGAGATGCTGCGAGCGACCACCAACCGCTGGATCTC
>CAZLEC010000736.1:0-2367 GCA_964558245.1 uncultured Burkholderiales bacterium
TGCTGGTCCCTTACTTGGTCCGGAGCTGCTCGCGCAGCTGGTGCTTGTAGAGCTTCCCGTTGTCGTGCCGGGGCAGGGCCTCGGTGAATTCGACGCGGCGGGGACACTTGTAGTGCGCGATGCGGTCGCGACACCACTCGACGAGCTCCGCGGCCAGGGCATCCGACGGCTCGACCCCGGGTTGGGGCTCCACCACGGCCACCACGATCTCGCCCCATTCCTCGTCGGGAACGCCGACCACGCCCACGTCGCCGACGGCCGGATGGCCGATCAGCACCGCCTCCACCTCGGCCGGATAGATGTTCACTCCCCCGCTGATCACGAGGTGCGCGCTTCGGTCGGTGAGGAAGAGATAGCCGTCGGCGTCGACGTAGCCGACGTCGCCGAGCGTGAAGTAGTCGCCGGCGTAGGCGCCGGCGGTCTTGTCGGGCGCCTTGTAGTACTCGAAGCGGCTGCCCTCGGGCCCGGGCGCCTTCAGATACACGGTGCCGACCTCACGGGCCGCGACCTCGACACCCGCTGAGTCGAGGATGCGGACGTGGTCGGGCGGGTCGACCTTGCCGACGGTGCCCGGACGGTGGAGCCAGGTGAAGGGGCTCACCAGCGTGCCCGCGCCCTCGGTCGCGGCGTAGTACTCCCACACGATCGGTCCGAGCCAGTCCATCAACCGCTGCTTCACCTCGACCGGGCACGGCGCCGCGCCGTGCAGGATGAAGATCAGCGACGAGATGTCGTGCGCGGCCTTCACGGCGTCGGGCAACGACAGCAGCCGGTGGAACATCGTCGGGACCATGTGCGTGTGCGTGATGCGGTGCTGCTCGACGAGGCGCAGCGTCTCCTCCGCCGACCAACCGTCCATCAGCACGATCGGCACCCCGAGCGCGGCCGGCGCCGACCACGAGAACGCCAGCGGCGCGGCGTGATAGAGCGGACCCGTGCACAGGTGCACGTGCACGTCGGGGTCGTACTGCGTCAGCAGGCCGACGGCCAGGTCGCCGCGCGGGTCGGACGCACGGTGCACGCCCTTCGGCCGACCGGTCGTGCCCGAGGTGTACAGCATCGTGCGACCGGCTTCCGGATCGTCGAGCGCGTCGCCGGGCTGCTCGCCGAGCACGTCGGTCCATTCTCCGAACCCGGGGATCGGGCCACCCACGGAGATTCGGGCCCGCAGCTCGGGCGCCAGCTCCGCGGCGCCGGCCGCCACGCGGGCGAAGCGCGCGTGCGCGACGAATGCCGTCGCGTCGCAATCGTCGACGATGTAGCCGGCCTCCTCGGCCGTGAGGTGCCAGTTGATCGTGGTCAGCCGCAGGCCCGCCCGCCGCACGGCGACGACGGTCTCGAGGAACTCCGGCCGGTTCGCGCACAGCAGCGCGACGCCGTCGCCCGCCCGCACTCCGCGAGCACGCAACGCCCGCACGAGACGGTTCGCGTTCGCGTCGACCTCGGCGAACGTCCGGTTGCCGACCTCGGAGTACACCGCGATGCGGTCGGGTTGACGCGCCGCCCAGTACGACGCGAGCAGCCCCCGATCAGCCGCCGCTCCGAGCGCCTCGCGATCGATCTCCATGCGGCTACGACCTCCGGCCCTCGAACGCCCGTGCCAACAGCGTCAACGGTCCGGGCCTCCGGATCTGCGCCTGGTCGGCCACGGTCCCCCCGGATCTGCGCCTGGTTACGCGACGGCAGCTTCGCGGTCCTTGGAGACTTCGTCGAGCGCGGCGTACTCCTCGCCCGTGTCGGCCAGGTTCTCGAACTCGATCACGCCGATCTCGGTGAACCGCTCGCGCAACCAACCGCCCGAAGCGTCGATCAGGCCCAGCTTCTTGCAGTTCGGGACGATCTTCGAGAACAGCAGCTGCTGGAAGATCTGTTGCTGAGGCGGGTTCACGCGGTCCATCGTGCGGTACACCGCGTCGGGATCGACGCCCATGCGGGCCCACATCTCGGCGTGCGCGAACCGGCGCTGGAGCCGGCACGCGACATCGAACGCGAACTCCTGCCGCTCGCGCATCTCCGCGTCGGTCAGCTCCGTGTAGAACTCCTGGAGCGAGAGCACGCCGAACGCGACATGGCGCGCCTCGTCGCTCATCACGTAGCGGAGCAGCTTCTTCAGCAGCGGCTCGGTCGTGATCTGGTGCAGCATGCCGAACGCGGCCAACGCGAGACCCTCGACCATGATCTGCATCCCGAGGTACGCGATGTCCCAGCGGGGGTCGCGCAAGATGTCGTCGAGGATGCCCCTCAGGTTCTCGTTGATGCCGTACTGGCTGCCGAGCTTCTCGTCGAGGTAGCGCGCGAACACCTCGACGTGCCGGGCCTCGTCCATCACCTGCGTGGCCGCGTAGTACTTCGCGTCGATCCACGGGA
>CAZLEC010000737.1:0-2364 GCA_964558245.1 uncultured Burkholderiales bacterium
GATGTTCAACGTGCCGATCCCCGACGGCACGACCGCGCACGCCGTGGGTGCCGTTCTCGTCGCGGTGCTCCTGGGCCCGTGGGCCGCGGTGGTCGCGGTGACTTCGGCACTGGCGATCCAGGCGCTGTTCTTCGGCGACGGCGGGGTGATCGCGTTCGGCGCCAACTGCTTCAACATGGCGCTCGTGATGCCCATGGTGGGCTACGCGGTCTACGTCGTGCTCACGCGCCGCGTGTCGCTCACGTCACCGCGGCGGGCGTTGGCCGCGGGCATCGGCGGCTACGTCGGGCTCAACGTGGCGGCGTTGTGCGCGGCCATCGAGTTCGGGCTCCAGCCGGTGTTCTTCCACCGCGCCGACGGCACGCCGCTCTATGCGCCGTTCCACCTCGCGCAGACGATTCCTGCGATGTTGCTCGCGCACCTCACGGTCGCCGGTGGGGTGGAGCTCGCCCTCACGGCGGGCGTCGTCGCCTACCTGCAACGGGCGAATCTGCCGCTGCTGCGCATCAACCACCGGGACACTCCCGAGGGCGATGCCGACCTCGCGCCGGCGCGGCGGGTGGGCGGGCGCGGGGCGTTCGTCGGCTTGGCGGTCATGGCGGTGTTGACTCCGCTCGGGCTCCTCGCGCCCGGCCGTGCGTTCGGAGAGGGCAACCCTCGAGACCTCGCGCTGAGGAAGTACCACTTGAACGCGGTGCCCGACGGCTTGCGTCATTACGCGGGCTTCTGGCACCACGCGCTCTTCAACGGATACGACTTCTCGCACGACCAGCATCCCGCGATCGGATATCTCGTGTCGGCGGGGTTCGGGCTCCTGGTGTCGGGCGCCGTGGTGTTCGGTGTGTGCGCGGCCGCGCGTCTGAGGCGGCGTGGGTGCGTCCGCGAGCGTGAGGGGGCAGTCGTATGACGGTTGCATCCACCGCGCCCGACTGGCTGTTGCGCAGCGACCTCGGGCTGTGCCCGTGCGGTTGCGTCGGGAAGCGCCGGCGGGCTCGCTTCGTCGAGAAGACGATCGGCGGCGCGGCTGACGTGATGCGTGAGGCGATGTTCTCCGACGACGTCGCGTCGCGGCCGGGTGTGCTCCAGGCGATCGACGCGCGAGTGAAGCTCGTTGCCATCTGCGCGTTGCTGGTCGCGGCGGCGCTGGTGCAGCACATCCCGGTGCTGGTGGCGATGTACGCGGCAACCCTGCTGCTCGCGGTGGTGTCGGGACTTCCGTTCGGGTTCTTCGTGAAGCGGGTGTGGCTGTTCGTGCCGCTGTTCACCGGGATCGTCGTCGCCCCCGCGACGCTGAACTTCGTCACGCACGGCGAGATCGTCGTGCACCTCGGCTCGTGGTTCGGTCATCCCGCCGGGCTGACCCGGCAAGGTCTCGATTCGGCCGGGCTCATCGTGCTCCGGGTCGCGGTCTCGATCTCACTCGTCGTGTTGCTCACGCTCACGACCCATTGGAACCGGCTGCTCGCGTCGCTCGGCGCGCTCTTCGTGCCCCGCGTGTTCGTGCTCGTGCTCGGCATGACCTACCGGTACGTCTTCCACCTGCTCACCGGCGTCAGTGACATGTACACCGCCCGCAAGGCGCGAACGGTCACGCGCGATGCCGACGTCACGAAGGGTCGTGCGTTCGTCGCGGCGACGGGGGGCGCGCTCTTCGGCAAGGCGTACGCGCTCTCGGAGGAGGTGCACCAGGCGATGGTCTCGCGCGGCTACACGGGGAGTGCTCGCACGATCTCGCGCGCTCGGTTGCGGGTCGTCGACGGTCTCTTCGTCGCCGCGTGCGGGGCGTGTGCGATCACGGCGCTCGGAGTGGATCGTGTCCTCGGTCGCTGATCCGCTCCTCGCCGTCGAAGGTGCGTCGTACGCCTATCTCGGGCGCTTCCGCGCGCTCGACGACGTCTCGATCCGAGTGGCCCGGGGGGAGCGCCTCGCGCTCGTCGGCGCCAACGGGTGCGGTAAGTCGACCCTGCTGAAGGTCCTCGACGGGCTGCTCTTCCTCGACGCCGGCTCCTACACCGCCTTCGGCGAGCCCGTGACCGACGACGCCCTCGAGGATGATCAGTTCAACGCCGGCTTCCGCTCGCGAGTCGGGTTCGTGTTCCAGAACTCCGACGCCCAGGTGTTCTCCGCGAGCGTGCGCGATGAGATCGCCTTCGGCCCGCTCAACATGGGGATGGCCGCGGGCGAGGTCGAGCGCCGGGTCGACGACACCCTCGCGATGCTCGACATCTGCGACCTCGCCGATCGCGCGCCGTACCAGCTCTCGGGCGGCCAGAAGAAGCGGGTGGCGATCGCGTCGGTGCTCGTGATGAATCCTGACGTCTTGCTCTTCGACGAGCCGACCGCCGCGCTCGACCCCCGCACCCA
>CAZLEC010000738.1:0-2353 GCA_964558245.1 uncultured Burkholderiales bacterium
ATGGCGTGATCGTCGTCGCGGCCGCGCGGCCGGTAGTGGAACCGGAGCGGGTAGTACACGTGAAGGTGACGGCGCGGGCGAGTCACCGCCACGTAGAGCAGGCGGCGTTCCTCCTCGAGCCCTTCCTTCGACGTCAGCGCCATGTCGGAGGGGAAGTTCCCGTCGGCGGCGTTGAGCACGTGCACGACATCCCACTCGAGTCCCTTCGCGGAGTGCACCGTGGAGATCACGAGCCAGTCTTCGTCGATCGACGGGACGCCGGCGAGATCGCCGGTGGAGTTCGGCGGCTCGAGAGTGAGATCCGCGGCGACGTCGGAGAGCCGAGTCGCGTTGTGCGCCACGGCCGCGAGCGCATCGAGGTCGGCGAGGCGGGCGTCGGGGTTGTCGTAGGCGCTCGCGATCAGCGGCGCGAGCGCATCGCGCAGCCGTTCGCCGTGCGCGCCGACCGATTCGCCCGCCGCGCGCCGGAGCGCCTCGATCAAGCAGTCGGCCGCGCGACGCGACGCGCTCGGCAGCGCGTCGACCGCGAGTGGCCAACGCAAGAAGATGTCGGCGGCGGTGCCGGGCTGATCGACGCCCAACGCGGCGATCGCGCGGCGCGCCCGCACCGGCCCGACGCCTTCGACCAGCTGGAGGAGCCGGAACCACGCCAGCTCGTCGCGGGGATTGTCGGCAAGACGGAACAGACAGACGAGATCCTTGACGTGCGCGGCCTCGAGGAACCGCAGGCCGCCGTACTTGACGTACGGGATGCCTCGTCGCGACAACTCGAGCTCGAGGAGGTCGCTGTGGTGCGCGGCGCGCACCAGCACCGCTTGCTCCCGCAACGCGATGCCTTCCTCGCGATGCGCGAGCACCTGGTCGCAGACTGCATCCACCTGCGCGTCTTCGTCCGCGCAACGGACCAGCCGGGGACGCACGCCCTCCGGTGAGGGTGCGCGCAGCCGGGCCATGAAACCCTCCGGCGCACCGTCGCTGATCGCGTTGGCGACGTCGAGGATGGGTTGCACCGACCGGTAGTTGCGCTCGAGAAGGATCGTGCTGATCGCCGGGAACGCCGACTCGATGTCGAGCAGGTGGCGCGGGCTCGCCCCGCGGAAGCCGTACACGGCCTGGGAGTCGTCGCCGACCACCGTGAGGCGCGGATCCGTGCGACGCAACGCGCGCAGCACGTCGACCTGCAACGCGTTGACGTCTTGGTACTCGTCGACGCACACGTGATCGACCTCCGACGCGAGCAATGGACCGAGCCGATCGTCAGCCGCCGCCGCCCGCCAGTACAGGAGCAGGTCGTCGAAGTCGACCAGTCCGAGCACGCGCTTGCGGCTCACGTAGCCCCGACAGATCGAGGCGATCGGCTCGAGCTGGTCGGCGCACCATGGCGCGACCTCGTCGATGACCGCTGACAACGGCCGCTGCGTGTTCACCGCGCGCGAGTACACGTCGAGCAGGGTCCCCTTCTTCGGGAAGCGGCGGCCCGTCGCCGCCGCGCGGTGCTCGTCGCGGACGAGGTCGATCACGTCGGCGGCATCGCCGGAGTCGAGCATCGAGAAACCCTCGGGGAGACCGAGGGCCACGGCGTGCCGGCGCAACGTGCGGTGTGCGATCGAGTGGAACGTGCCGCCGACGATCCGGGCCCGCCGCGGAGCACGGGAAGGCCCGGATCCGTCGGCGAGCAGGGTCTCGCAGCGACGCATCATCTCGCGCGCGGCCCGGCGGGTGAACGTCAGCGCCATGACCCGTTCGGCGGGAATGCCACCGGCGACGAGCCATGCGACCCGGGCGGTGAGCGCCGTCGTCTTGCCCGTGCCGGCGCCCGCGAGGATCCGCAACTGGTCGCCTTCGAACGTCGCCGCGGCCCGCTGCTCGGGGTTCAGCCGGTCAATCGATGGGAACACATGTTCGATCATAGGCCGCGGACAGCCGGCGAAGGGGTGATCGGCCGCGCTCAACGTTCTCGCGAACGCTGCCTGCACCGCGTGGGCGAATCTTGTCCAATCCTTAACCGTGCAGAACGCCGGACCGACTCGAATTGGACGAACATTCGGGTCCTTCGACTCTACGAAACGCCGTTCTCATCTCTTTATCGTCCAACTTCTGCGGGCCGATTCAGCGCGAGCCGACACAACGCGAGGTGGATGAGTGCAGCCCGGACGCCGATCCTTTGCGGCAATCGCGTTGATTGGCGCACTCGTCCTCTTCGCCGGCTGCGCCAGCTCGACTTCGTCGGCGAACGGCGCCAACACCCTCGAGGGCGGTGTGAAAATCCCGTCGGCGGGCCCGACCGTCGCGACCGCGACTTCGACGACGGTGCACGTAACAGTGTCGGACACGCACGGGTTGGCAGGACCGA
>CAZLEC010000739.1:0-2339 GCA_964558245.1 uncultured Burkholderiales bacterium
GTTGGTGCGCCGCGGCCATCAGGTGATCGTTGTGGTGGAGGTCGAGGTGGTGCTGCTGTAGGAGGGCGTGGTGGTGGTCCACCAGATGATCGAACTCGTGTTGCATGGGCGAAGCCCCGCTGCCGCCGCGGGGGGAGAGGATGGGCACCGTGGTGTCCAATAGGAAAGCTCTCTCACCCTTTCCGCTTGTTGTCGGAATTGAGATTTCCTGGTATGACTCATCAGGGGAGGAGTCGGCCGAGTTGGCGGCGTGATGGATCCGGGCCGTGAGGATGCCCGCGCAGACGCTGATCTGGGTGAGCGAAGGACAGGCGGCGAACGCGGCCGCGATGCGCGCGTCCGACCCGGGATTCTCGGGGGTGAAGGTCGCGTTGATCCCGGAGCTCGGCCCGATGCGGAAGCACAACTCTGAGGGAGAGCGGCCGCATTCGAGCGCGACCGCGTCTTCGAAGGTGTCGCCGAGCGTCCGGATGTGTTGCTCGCCGGTGGCCGAGAACTCGCCCGACAGGGTGGCGTCGCCGTCGACCTCGACGGGCTCGTAGCGCACCTCGGTCCGGAACGCACCGGCGCGCCACCCGAATCCGAGGCTCAACTCCGGATCGAGCTCCTCCTCGTACCAGCCGCTGCCCGGGCCGATCGTGGCCGCGAGCGCCGCATCGTCTTCGGCCGACCACGAACCGTCGGAGAAGAAGCGGCGCAACTGCGCGGTTGCGCGCGCGACGAGCGACACCGGGAGCCCGTCGAGCGCGGTGCGCACGACGCGCTCCGCGGCAGTCGCGGTCAGTGCCCGCTTCGCGAGCTGGGCGCGCGCCGTCGCGCGGTCGGTCGGCACGTGCGCATCGTACGAGTCACACGTCGATCAGCGTTGGACCTGCACGCTCTTTCCGTCGCGCCATTCGCGCAGCACGAGATAGTGACCCTTCAGCGCGGCGTGTTCCCACGTTCCGAAGCCCATGAGCGTTCCCTCGTAGCCGCTCGTCGCGGGCAGCTGCTTCACGCGTCGCAAACCGTCCGCAATACCTGCACGAGTCAGGTGATCCGACTGTGCGATCGCCTCGCCGAGCAGCCGGCCCATGTCGTAGGCGGCGCAGCCGATCGGCCCGCCGGCCGCGCGCGGCGAGATTTCGTGCAGCGCCGCGCGCCGCACGTTGTCGTCGGCGATCGTGTCGACGTACTCCCAGCCCGCGTAGCCGTCGCGCCAGTCGCGGCGCGCGTATCCGAACATGAGCGCGGAGTTGGCGAGCACCGGCACGTTCCAGTCGAGCGCGGCGCGCGCCAGCGCGACCGCACGCGACGACACGCCGAGGCCGAGGTAGACGAGCACGTCGGGATTGCCGCCGCGCAAGCGCGCGAGCACGTCGTCGGCCGACTCGGCCAGCGACGAGATGCTCGCGGTGCCGGTCACCTCGAGTCCGAGGCGCCCCCGCGCCGCCTCGAAGCACTCGGCGTAGCGCCGGCCGACCGGCGACTGGTCGAACACGACAGCCGCGCGCGCGAGACCGCGCTCGACCATCCGATGCGCGAGCACCGGTGGCTCCTCTTCGAGCGAGCCGACCTGATAGTGGAACATCCACTGCGAGCGGGTGCGCTCGCCGCCGGAGTAGTTGATCGCGGGGATCCGCGCCGCGTCACACAGTGGAGCGGCGATGAGCGCGTTGTCGGAGATCGACGGTCCGATGATCGCGATCGCGCCGCCGTCGACGAGTTCGGCGAACGCGCGTTTCACGTCGTGCTCGGAACCTGACGGCAGGCCGCGAGCTTGGCATTCGACGAACTCGACGTCACGGTCGAGACGACCCGTCGCCGCGACTTCGTCGAGGCCGAGGCGCAACGAGGCCGAGAACAAGTCGTCGCCTTGCGGAAAGTCGTAGAGGAAACCGATGCGGATCGGGAGCACGCCGTTGGCCATGTGCACGAAACTAGCCGTACGGTTCTCCCGTGCTGAAGGACGAAGTGGGCCGGATCAGTGGCGACGTGATCCAGTCGCTGTGGGCGACCGCGGCGCGGCTGGGCGCGGTCGGTCCCCGCAACCGGCGGGCGCGGAAGTTCGCGTACTTCGGTGACGGAGCCATGATCGGCTTCCCGCCCACCGTCATCTTCGGGGAGGGTCGCATCGAGATCGGCGCCGGAACCGCGGTCGGTCCGCTCGCGAGCATGAGCGCCGGGATGCCGTCGCAGGCGGGGATGCGCGGCGATCCCATCATCACGATCGGCGAGCGGTGCACGCTCGGCAAGGGCATCGGGATCGTCGGCCACGAGCGCATCGAGATCGGCGACGACATCTGGACCGGGCACTACGTGTACATCACCGACCAGAACCACGGCTACGAGAACATCGA
>CAZLEC010000740.1:0-2328 GCA_964558245.1 uncultured Burkholderiales bacterium
CCCAGGTGACGAGCGCCGAGAAGCACACGCTCGCGAGCACCTTCGCGATCTCGCGTTCCCGCGTGCTCGGGCCGTTCGGGGCGATCGCCGACGCCAGGAGCTGCGCCAACGTGTCGCCGAACCGTTGCACGTGCTCCGCCGCGTCGGGCTTCCCACTGAGGAACGCACGCAGCAACGCGAGCGTCAGCGCGCGATTCGCGGTCATCGTGTCGGAGAGCTGCGCGAGCACTTCGTCGACGCGGTCGATCGCGGTCGCTCCGCGCGGTGGTGACCGGGTCAGCCGGTCATAGAGCTCTTCGTACTCTTCGCCCACGGCGACGATGATCACCGAGTCGAGCGACGGGAACTGCTCGTAGATCGTCCGTGACGACACGCCCGCGAGCTCCGAGAGCGTGCGCACCTGCACGCCGTGATACCCGTTCCGGGAAGTCAGCCTGAGGGCAGCATCGATGATCCGCCGCCGGGGTTGCTGTTCGGCGGGCGCCGTCCTGTTCGCCATGCCGCCTCAAGGTGGAAAGCAAGGTTTGTTGCCGTCGGGGCTTGGGTACCCAACCGCCGGCGTGGCGCAAACCACGTGCCGGGGTGAATCCAGTACCCAGACGCAGGGCGCCGGCTCGAGAGCGATCGGCTGCCTTGCAGGAGCGTGAGGAGGAGCCCGATGAAACCGATATTTCGCGTTGCCCTCGTGATGGCGCTGGCCTTCGGGATGTCAGCGATCGGAGCATCACCCGGAGGAGCCGCCCCGCTCGGCAGCTGTGCGCACCTCACAGCGACCGCGTCGTTCAACCCGGGGCTCACGAACACCCCGAAGAACAACACCATCACGGCCAAAGGGGCGCTGACGAGTTGCACGCCGGCACCTTCGACCGGCGGATCAGGCACGCTCACGTCGACGATCAAGGTGTCGCTCGGATCGTGCGGGAAGTTGTCGGCCGGCGGCCAGAAGCTGACCGGTACGGGCGCGACCACGTGGAAGAACAAGAAGGTCTCGAAGTATTCGCTGTCGTTCACGACCGGCAAGGGTGCATCGATCACGGTCGCGACGATCACCGGCAAGGTCTCGTCGGGATTGTTCGTCGGGCACAAGGTGAGTGGTCAGGTGAAGTTCACACTCCTGGGCGCCCCCGACTGCTCGGCCAAGAAGCCGATCAAGAACATCACCGTGAAGAACACGAAGCCGTTCGTCATCTCGTGAGCGGCACGCGACCGGCCTCGGCCGCGCCTTTGACAACCGGAGTACGTTGGATGGAGTAGCGGCTCCGAAGAGGAGGTGCTGTATGGAAGAGGACAGTCCACCGCGCCGTAACCGGGCGATTCTCGCCTGGTGACGCGCACGAGACCTCGACCCGAACGGCTACGGCCAAGACGCTGACGGCTTCCGAGCGCGCCCGATGGTGCAATCGTCCCAGCACGCGAGAGGCGCCCCGACCCACCCGGTCGGGGCGCGTGCTCGTTCGGTCACCGCACGCGGTGTCGGCGACGTCGGCTCAGGTCGCGCCCACGCGGAGCGTCGACGCCTGACTCGCGGGCACGACGGCGTCGGGCGGCGGGATCGTGCCGCCCGGGTCGCCTTCCGTGCAGTGGTCGGTCGTGGCCGACGACTTGTCGATGTTGATCGACGCGGGCAACGCCGGAGCCGGCAGTTTCGGCGGCTTCAGGAACGCGGGCTTCGACTTGAAGTCGAGCGAGTCGAGGAGGTTGTCGGCGTTGGCGTCGCGGAACGTCATCGCGGGCAGGTTCCACTTCGTCTCGATGAGCTTCAGGATCGAGGTGTGGTCGTGCACGACGTGCGACACGTAGTTCTTGCGGGCGTACGGCGACACGATGACCGCCGGGACCCGGAAGCCGTAGCGGTCGTAACCGCCGGGAAGGTCGGGCGGGACCTGGATCTCGGGCGCGATGTTGTCGGGCGCGATCGCGGCCGGCGGCGGAACGTGGTCGTAGTAGCCGCCGTGCTCGTCGTACAGCCAGATCAACAGCGTCTTCGACCACGCCTTGCCGTGCATCACGGCATTGATGATCGCCGCCGCGAATCGTTCGCCCTGGCGGATGTCCTGGGGATCTTCCTCCGACTGATGGCCGAAGTTGGGATCCACGAACGACACCGACGGCAGCTTCCCGGCCGCGGCGTCGGTGAGGAACTGGCTCACCTTCGCGATGTGCTTCGGGTTCTTCTCCAACACCTCGATGATCGTGCCGACCGCCGGCACGTCGGAGTAGTAGTCCGTCCACGTGATGTGGTGCGCGTTGAGCCGGTCGAAGATCGTGCCGTTCGGAGGCGTCGGCGCGAGCAACGACGCGGTGCTCGTCGTCACGATGCCCGCGGCG
>CAZLEC010000741.1:0-2325 GCA_964558245.1 uncultured Burkholderiales bacterium
CAGTCACTAGCGAAGCCGAGCAGTGCGGTGTGCAGGTGCTGGTCGTCGGGGAGCTCGGCCGGCACGCGGAACCACATGCGATGGGTCGAGTCGCGGGTGCCATCGGCCGCGGCCGGTGTCGGACCGAGATGGCCCGCGACCCACGGTCCCGGTCCGGCTTCGATCGCGAGCCCCTCCGGCGGGGGAATTTCGGCGCGCGCGGGGAGGTCGTAGACGTAGCCGTCGGAGTCGGCGCTGAACGAGCACGTCAGGTCGAGGGTCGGCTTGCCGTCCTGGGCGCCCTGGACCCGAAGGGTGTTGTAGCTGCGGCCGTCTCGAATGGGTCGCACGTGGTACGAGATCGGGTGCGACGAAACGACGGGGCGCAGGAAGTATGCGTGCATCGAGTGCAGCCGGCGGCCGGCGGGCGGGTTGCGAGTCGCGGCCATGATCGCCTGCGCGATCACGAATCCGCCGAAGAGGTACTCACCGAACCAGTCGGGCGTGTCGCCGACCCACGTGTCGTCGGCGCCGGGCTGCACGGTCAGGAACTCGAGGGTCTCGGCCAGCACCGCGCTGACGTCGAAGGAGTCGCGTGGCGGGCTCATCAGCGGCCGGTGTTCCCGTCGGCGAGCTCACGCAGGATGTCGGCGTGGCCCGCGTGGCGGGCGGTCTCCTCGAGCAGGTGCATCAACACCCAGCGGAGATTCACCGGCGATTCGTTGCCGACGTTCCGGCACGACGCTTCGAGGTCGGGCGCGGCGGCGACGATCGCGTCGACCCGGGCCCAGGTCGCGACGTAGTTGTCGACCGCGGCCGCGAGCGTCTCGCCCGGCTGCACGGAGTCGTCGCGTGGCGGCACCTGCTCGCCCGCGTAGCGCACGACGATCCAGGTGATCTCCGCGCCCGCCATGTGCTTCGTCAGCCACAGCAACGACGTGCCGCTGCCGACCGGTGACCGCCGGGCCGCGTCGTCGTCGACGCCCGTCACCTTGCGCACGAGTGAATCGCGCTGGTACTGCAGGAGCGCGAGCAACGTCTCTCGCTCGCCGGCGACGAGGCGGGGCGGCTTCTGGTCGGGCACGCGGCCAATCGTACGATCCCGCGAGCGCGGTCGGTCAGACTTTTTCGGCTCGCGTCGCCGGCCGTAGTGTGCGGCCATGCATGACTCGGTAACCGTGCACATGGCTGCGCCGCCGGAGCGGATCTGGGAGTTGGTGAGCGACGTCACCAAGATCGGGCGGTACAGCCCGGAGACCTTCGAGGCCGAGTGGGTCGACGGCGCGACCGGGCCGGCAGTGGGTGCAAAGTTCCGCGGCCACGTGAAACGCAATCGCAAGTTCCCCATCTACTGGACGACGTGCACGGTGCTCGCGTGCGATCCGGGTCGTGAGTTCGGCTTCGGGGTGGGTCCGGCCGACAAGCCGCTGAACGTCTGGCGCTACCGGCTCGAGCCCAACGGCGACGGCACCGACGTGACCGAATCGTTCGAGCTCGCGAGCACCCCACCCCTGCGCCTCTACTGGGCGTTGTTCGGCTGGTCGCGCGGGCGCACCAACCGCAACGGCATGCGCACGACCCTCGAACGCGTGAAGGCCGAGGTGGAGTCGGACTAGGGCTCGATCTCCCGGATGCGTTCGATGACGGGCGCGAACGCGTCGATGCTGCGGACGCTGAAGTAGGAGATGCCCCAACGGTCGCGGCACGCGAGCAGGTGCTCGGCGATCTCGTCGTGCGTGCCGATCGCGAGAAACGGCGACGTCAGCGCATCGGCCACGGTCAGCCCTTCGATGCGATCGACCAGTTGTTCGGCCGCCGCGGTGCGATCGTCGGTCACGATCGTCGCCTGCACCAACACGTTGAGCTCGGGCGGGACGGCGCGACCCGCGGCCGCGGCCGCATCGCGAATGAGCGCGACCGTGCGGTCGAGGCGCTCGGCCTCCCAGCGCGCCTCGTGCCGCTGTCCGTCGTCGAGCGTACGACCGAGCATCGTCACACCGATCGTGTCGGCGTGTCGGGCGGCGTGGGAGAGTGCACGCGCGCCGTTGACGCCGACCAGGATCGGGAGCCGTTCCTGGCGGGCGCGCATCGTGCGGGCGTCTTCCAACTGGTAGTAGCGGCCGGCGTAGGTGACCGCGTCGCCGGCGAGGAGCGCGCGCAGGATCTCGACCGCTTCGGCCATCCGGGCCTTGCGCTCGGCCGGAGGATCGAACGCCATCCCGATCGCCCGGTACTCCGTGAAGGAGTGACCGGCGCCGAGCCCGAGCTCGACGCGCCCGCCGCTGAAGTGGTCGATCGCGGCGATCTCTCGCGCCAGCTGCACCGGATGGCGAAAGTCGTTGTTGA
>CAZLEC010000742.1:0-2325 GCA_964558245.1 uncultured Burkholderiales bacterium
ACTTCGATCACCGAGTCCCACTCGGACTCGGTGATGTTGAAGCTCATGGCGTCGCGGAGGATGCCGGCGTTGTTGACCACGATGTCGAGCCGGCCGAACTCGCCGACCGCCTGCTCGACGAGCCCCGCCGCGCCCGCCCACGTCGCGACGTTGTCGGCGTTGGCGAGGGCCTGACCCCCGTCGGCGACGATCTCGGCCACCACTTGCTGGGCCGGAGTGGTGTCGGCGCCCTCACCGGCGGTCGCCGTACCGAGATCGTTCACCACGACCCGCGCGCCCTCGGCCGCGAGCAGTCGTGCGTGCGCGCGCCCGATGCCCCTTCCGGCTCCGGTGACGACGGCAACCTTGCCGTCCAGCAGTCCCATGCGACCTCCTGCGGTGGCTCGCGGGAGTCTGGCCGTGAGCCTGGCTCAGGGTCAAAGCGTACGGCCGCGGTCGCGCCGGTCAGATCGCCGGCCGCGTCACGACCTCGCCCGGGTAGATGAGGCTCGGGTCGCCAGACCGGAGGGTGGCGCGATTCGCCGCCACGAGCCGTTGCCAATACGCGCCGACCACGCGTTGGTCGCGATCGGCACCGGGACCGGCGCGTGTCACTTCGTCGGACGCGATGCTCCAGAGGCTCTCTCCGGCGCGTACGACGTGACGCGTGGACACAGCGACGGCCACCGGTTGCGCGGGTACGGGCGCCCGCGCCGGCACCCCGGCGCGACTGCCGGCGTCGGGACTTCGGGCGGGAATCGGGCGCGGGCTGCGGACCACCGGGATCTCGGCCGGCGATCCGGTCGCGGGGATGCCGGCGAGCCGGCCCGACGGCCCGATCTGGACCGTGACGGGCGCCGGTGCGGCCGCGTAGGCGTACGTGGGCGCGAGCGCCCAGGTGCCGATCAGTGCGGTCTGGAGCGCCCGCCGGGCGACGGGTGGCGCCCAACCGGCGATGCGATGCGCGACACCGCGCCGGCCGCGGCTCAGCGCGGCCAGGCACGCGAGCGCGACCGCGCCCAGCCACGCCGCGCACACGACCGCGAAGAGCCACGCCGTCACGAGCGCGAGCTCGTCGCCGCCCCAGGTGCCGACACCCCCGGACAATCGCGGCCGATCGACGACGAGGACTGCGACCGTGGTGGCCGACGTCGCGAGCAGGATCAGCGCGCACCCAATCGCGCGCCGGAGTTGATGCATGCCCAAGTCATATCAGTATGTCTGAGATTGTGTCAAACATTGATAAATCGGCTGCGGTGGGATATCGTGCGGCCGTGCTGTTCGACGATCCCGTCCCCGAGCCACTCGTGCCGCGAGTCCCGCACGCCGACCCCGTGCAGGCCGTCGATCAGATGCTGCGCCGGGCGCTGCGCGTCGGCCCCGACGCCCCGACCGGCGGGGCCGAGCCCGACACCTGGGCCGCCGCGACGCCGCGCGCCTCCGACTTCTGGCACGACGGACCGCCCCGCGCGCGCTCGTGGCGCGCGCGTTTGGCGTGGCCCCGGGTCGGCCGTCGGGCGCGGATGCTCGCGGCGCTGACCTTGGTCGGCGGCCTCGCGGTGGGCTGGATCGCGACGAGCCGGGCCGGCGGCGCGCGACCGCGCGCCGAGCCGACCCGCCCGCCCGCGTCGAGCGCGCCGACGACCGCCGCCGCGGCGCACGCGGTGGCTGCGGGTCGCTCGCTGCGAGCGATCGTCCCGCCCGGCGCGACGTGCGGCTTTGGCCCGCGGACTGCGAGTGAGGCGCATTGCTCGGTTGGTTCGGTCGAGGTCGACTACCGGCTGCTCGAGCCGGGTGAGTTGTCGGCGGCCTACCTCGCGGCGGCCGGCTCGCCGTCGGGCGCGGGCCGCGGTGCCGGTGCCGGCGCGCCTGCGTGCGCGAGGGGGGCCGAAGAGGAGCACTCGTGGTCGCGGCCGGCCGCGCCCCGGCGCGCGGTCGGGCGGTATGCGTGCCGCATCGAACAGGGCCGGGCCGCGATGTGGTGGACGGTCGACGACCGTGGGCTCCTCGCGCACGCGACCTCGCCGAACGCCGATCTCGCTTCGCTCTTCGCGTGGTGGGACTCACACGCGGAGCGTTGACCGGCTCGGGGGAACCCTGACCAGTGCGTCAGACCCTGTTATGTTCCGATCCGCTCGCACAACGGAATCGGGAGTGTCGATGGCGATCTTCAGCAAGGCCGGATTCGGTGGGGCGTTCCTGATCGCGCACGTCATCGTCGCGATGATGTGGATGGGTCTGCTCTGGTTCTTCAACTTCGTGCAGACACCGGCCTACGCGGAGATGGACGGCGCGGCGCGCAACAACGCGTTCGACAAGCTGACGTGGCGCGCGCTGTGGTGGTTC
>CAZLEC010000743.1:0-2318 GCA_964558245.1 uncultured Burkholderiales bacterium
TGGTTCCACACCGGCGACATCGGCGTGAGAGACGACGACGGCTACCTCTACATCGTCGATCGCCTCAAGGACATGATCGTGTCCGGCGGCGAGAACATCGCCGGCTCCGAGATCGAGCGGGTGCTCTACGAGCACGAGTCGGTCGTGGAGGTTGCCGTCGTCGGGCGTCCCGACGATCGCTGGGGAGAGGTCCCGATTGCTTATGTCGTCCGCAGCCCGGGCGCCACCGCGACTCCGGAAGAGCTCATCGAGCACTGCCGCGCGCAACTCGCGAAGTTCAAGGTCCCGAAAGCCGTGACATTCGTCGACGAGCTCCCGCGGAACCCGTCGGGAAAAGTCCTCAAACGAGCGCTGCGCGACCGAACGTCCTAGTGACGTGAGCGTTGCAACACACCTCGTCGACACCGGCCTCCCAGACCGTCTGCTCGGCGGTCGATCATCGCCGCCTTGAACAGGCGTCCGCCCGGGGACTGCGCCTGTTGCGGCTCGCGCTGTGTCACCCAGTCGGCGTCGATCACGGAGTCTTCGAGGTCGAGGCCGTCGTACGGCATCGCGTTCATCACCGCTTCGGCCTCGGCCAGGGCCGGCTCTTTCGGCGCGTACTCCGCCCACATGGTCTGCTCGAACGCGACCAGCGCGCGGCGGTCGCCGTCAGTGAGCCGATCGACGTCGACTTCCACCACTTCGACGGCGGGCACGACTCACCCCTCTAGCCGGGCGGGAACAAGTGCGCCAGGAACGTGGCCGACCACGCGTTGAGGTCGGCGGGCACGAAGTAGCCGGCCTCGTCGTTGATCGTGGCCCAATGTTGCGCGACGTCTTCGACCGTCGGCACCGACGACGCGTGCACGTAACCCTCCGCCTCGGCGATGAAGATACGGGCGAAGCGCCCGCCCCCCGCCGCGTAGATCTCGCCGCTCACCGGGCAGTCCTCGTGGGCGAGGAACGCGACCAAGGGTGCGACGAAGTCGGGCGACATCGGCCCCATCCCGGGGTCGTCGCCGATCTCGTCGGTCTCGGCGGCCGAGCGGCCCGCCATACGCGTGATGGCCGCGGGCGCGATGGCGTTGACGAGGATGTTGTGCGCGGCGCCTTCGGTCATGAGGCTGCGCGTCAGCCCGACGACGCCCGCCTTCGCAGTGGCGTACGAAAGGTTCTCGAGCAGTCCGAACATTCCCGACGAGCTCGTCATGACGATGCGGCCGTATCTCTGTTCGACCATGTGCGGCCACGCGGCACGAGTGGTGTTGAACGAGCCGCCGACGTGCACGGCGAAGTGCCGCGCGAGTTCGTCGGCATCGACTTGCGGCATGCCCGCCCATTTGATGATGCCGGCATTGTTGACGAGAATGTCGAGGCGTCCGAAGTGCTCGATCGCCGTGTCGACGAGCGATTCCGCGCCGGCCGTGGTGGCGACGTCGCTGCCGTTTGCGATCGCCACGCCCCCGGCGGCGACGATCTCTCCGGCGACCGTCGATGCCGGTTGCGCGTCGGCTCCGATCCCCTGGCGCGAACCTCCGAGGTCGTTCACGACCACGCTCGCGCCCCGCGCCGCGAGCAGGTGGGCGTGCGCTCGTCCGATGCCGCGTCCCGCGCCCGTCACGACCGCGACGCGCCCGTCGAACCTGTGCTCGCTCACGCGCACCCCGCTCAGTCTGTACCGACCGGTCCACTATAGTTGCGGGTCTGATGCCTCGAAGCGGGGAACGTTCATTGCCGACGGCGCCGATCGAAGCGGGCGACGCGCCCCCACGCAGCGCGAAGTGGAAAGCCCGACGCGACGTGATCGTCGACACCTCGGCACCGGTCTTCGCGCGCCAGGGCTACCACGCCACCGGCATCGCGGAGCTGTGCGCGGTCAACGGCCTCGGCAAGGGCGCGTTCTACCACTACATCGAATCGAAGGAAGAGCTGCTCGCGGCGATTCACGATCGAGTGATGGACGAGGTGATGCTCGGCGCCGATCGCGTCGCGCAGGCGGGTGGGACGCCCTCGGAGCAGCTCGCGATGCTCGGCGACGAGCTCCTCGACGTCATCCACCGCTACCCCGATCACGTGTGGGTCTTCCTGCACGAGTTCCCCGCGCTCACCGCCGAACGCGCCGAGCAGTTCCGCGTGCGCCGGCGCGCGTACGAACAACGAGTCGAGGCCGTGCTCCAAGCCGGCGTGGATTCCGGCGAGTTCCGCGACGTGCACCCGCGGCTCACCGCGCTCGCGTGGCTCGGCATGCACAACTACACGTACTTGTGGCTCAAGCCCGACGGCCTCATGTCGGCGCGCGACGTCGCGAAACCGTTCGCCGACATCTTCCTGCGCGG
>CAZLEC010000744.1:0-2312 GCA_964558245.1 uncultured Burkholderiales bacterium
CACGATCGCCGCGTATTTCAAGCGCGGGATCCGTCCCGAGCAACCGTCGTGGACGCGCGGGCCCCGCACCGCCGAGCACGGCGACTGGACGTGGAGCTACAAGACGATGAGCTGGCTCGGCGCGTACGTGTTGCGCTCGGCCGACGGCGGCGCGACCTGGAGCGAGCCGATTCCGGTAAACGCACGTCCGCTCAAGCACGCGGGCTGCCGGCTCGGCGCGTGGCTGATGCCGAGCGGCTCGCTGCTCCTCGGCGTCTACGGCCGCATCCGCGGCTACGGCGAAGAGGGTGAGAACGAGTCGACGCGCTCGGCGCTACTGCGATCCGACGATGGCGGCTTCAACTGGGAGTACTACTCGACGATGGCGTTCGACGCGGCGAGCATCGTCGACTTCGAGGAGCCCGCGATCGTGCGCCTCGCCGACGGCCGCATCGTGGGGATGCTGCGCACGCACGTGAACCCGAGCGGCGACGCGAAGAACATGGCGATCGTCGTGTCGGAAGACGACGGCTTCTCGTGGACACCGCCGCGCTTCACCAACATCTGGGGCTACCCGGCGGAGTTCGCGACGCTGCCCGACGGCCGCGTCCTGATGATCTACGGCTACCGGCGGCCGCCCTACGGCGTGCGGGGGTGCATCTCCGACGACGGCACCTCGTGGGACGTGGCCAACGAGTTCACGATCCGCGAGGGCGGTGTTCCGGCGGAGTTCTACGACAACCCGGGCGTGTACCAGCACATCGGCTATCCGAGCGTGACCGTGCTCGACGACGGACGCGTGCTCGCGATGTACCACGAGCACGACGACAACGGCGACCGTCCCTTGCAGTTCGTGGCGAGCACGCACTTCCGCATCGCCGACTGACCCATGGATCAGCTCGACGCGCTGCGCTCGCTGACGGTGCCGACGCTCGCGAACGCGGTAGAGGTGTTCGGCGTCGTTCCCGCGAACGCCGGCTACAACACGCGTCCGCTCACGTGCCACTTCCCCGCGCTCGGGATGTGCGTCGGTTACGCGGCGACCGTGACGGCCACGACCGATCGCGAGCCCGACGTCGCGCCCGACCCGATCGACGAGCCTGCGTACTGGAAGTGGCTGGAACAACTCGCCACGGCGGGGCCGATCATCCTCGTGCTCGCAGACCTCGACGACCAGCCCGGCGGTGCGATGTGGGGCGAATGGAACGGCCACGTGCACCGGGCGCTCGGCTGCGTCGGCACGATCACCCAGGGTGCGGTGCGCGACCTCGACGCGCTCGAACGGCTCGGCTTCCACACGTTCGCGACGTCGGTGTCGGTCGCGCACGGCTACGGCGCGTTCGTCGGGTACGGCGAGCCCGTGACGGTCGCGGGCCTCACCGTCGCGACCGGCGACCTGCTCGTCGCCGATCTCCACGGCGTGCTCCGCATCCCGCCCGAGATCCCGATCGTCGAGTTGGTGGAGGCCGGCCGTGAGATCGACCGGCTCGAGGCGGAGATCTTCGCCTGCACGAAGGCCGACGATTTCAGCGTCGCGAACCTCGAGCAAGTGCAGGAGTCAGTGCTCGCCCGCTGGCCGCGCGGCCCGCACACCGGCGCCCGCTGAACCGGCAGCGAACCGGCGTCAAGTTGGCATCCATGAGATGCCATAGTGACGCCGGTTGCGTGTGGGGGGCGGTCGTGCGAGGTTCGCGCTCATGACCGACCCCTTGCGTTCCGAGACCGATGACCGCGTTCGCGTGATCACCCTGACGCGTGCCGGCGAGTACAACACGATCAACCCGGCCCTGCGCGATGCGCTGGCCGGCGCGCTCGACGACGCCGACCGTGATCGGGGCGTGCACGCAGTGCTGCTGCGCGCGGAGGGCCCGGCGTTCTGCGCGGGCTACCAGCTCGACTGGGCGACCTCGGGTCAGGCGGCGAGCGAGGCGTCGAGCCCGCGCGTGTGGGACTCCGTGGCCGACGTGCAGATGATCGGCCGGTACGCCGAAACCTGGGCGAAATTGCACACGATCTCGAAGCCGACGATCGCGGCAGTGCAGGGCTGGTGCATCGCGGGCGGCACCAACATGGTGCTCAACGCCGACCTCATCGTGTGTGCCGAGTCGGCGCGCTTCGGCTACCCGCCGATGCGGGTATGGGGGATACCAGAAGCGCCGTGGGTGTGGATCGCGCGCCTCGGTCTCGAGCGAGCGAAGCGATACCTGTTCACGGGCGACGAGATCGGCGGCGGGGAGGCGGCCCGGCTCGGCCTCGTGCTCGAATGCGTCGCCGACGATGTGCTCGACACGCACGCGCGTGCGCTTGCTCGCCGGATCTCGCAACTGCCGCTC
>CAZLEC010000745.1:0-2300 GCA_964558245.1 uncultured Burkholderiales bacterium
GAGGCTGTGCCAGAAGGCGTCGATGAACGACGTTTTCAGCTCGTCGGGGATCGGCGTGGAAGTGGTGGGCTGGCCGTCGGGACCGGCGTTCACCACGCCCTTGTGGAACGCGCTGGCGGTCATGCGCCGGGCGCGCGTGCGCTGCGCGCCGGGGAACATCGTGCCGACGTAGTGCAATGTCTTGCCCGCGCCGCGGAACTGGCGGCCGCGCAGGTCGGCGAAGTGGTCGGCGTACCCGACGATCGTGGAGCGGCGGTCGTCGGGGTCGGCGCGGTTCGTCGTGGTGCCGCCGTGCAGCTGGTGGAAGGACCCTTCGCCGAGGATCGTCACGACGTTCACATCGGGCGCGGCGCCGAGCCGTTCGTAGAGCTCGAGGTTCGCGTACCCGCCGCCGGGCATCGAGAAGCTCTCGTCGACGGAGCCGTACTGCTCGAGCAGCTTGCGCGGCACGAAGATGCAGTTGCTCTCCCACAACCCGTCGAACCAGTCGCGGTCGCCGATGAAGTGCCCGATGTCGAAGAGCCGGTAGCCGTCGAGCGGCCACTGGATCTCGCGGAACAAGTCGTCTTCGTAGGCCTGGTCGTAGCCCGCGAGCATCGCGTCGGGCTGTTGGCCGGGGCCGACGTACCACTGCTGGGTCACGACGATCGCGGGTTCGTAGGTGGCGAGCCCGGCCATCGCGTGACGCAGCACGCCCGGCGTCAACACGTGCGCGCCGTCGATCATGAACACGATCGTCTCGCCGGCCGCGAGCTCGACGCCCCGGTTGAGCGCGTCGACCGGTGTCGGTGTCGCGTTCGCGTCGAGGTCGACGTAGCGGAACTCGGGCCCGAAGCCGCGTACGAGCTCCTCGCCGAGCTTCTGGTCGGGTTTCGACCCGTTCTCGATGACGATGACCTCGTAGTCGAGGCCGTCGATGCCCTGCTGGTACGCGCGCGAGAGCGAATGCAACGTGCGCGGCGCCTCGCGCTGCATGTTGTAGAACACGACGACCACCGACAGGTCCTTCGTGACCGCGGGCGCGGTGGGCGCGAGCGGGGCGCGGTTGGCCCGGCGGCCGAGCTTCGACCGGAGCTTGGCCGACAGCGAGCTGGATGCGTCGGCCGGCGCGGTGGCGGCCGGCGCGAGCTCGGCCTTGCGCCACCACACGCCCGATCCGCCGACGCGCTCGAGCGGGCCGATGCCGTACGCGGCGCGGAAGGCCTCGAGCGCGGCCGCGCGCGCCGGCGAGTCGGAGTCGTCGATCATGACGATGCCGTTCGTGGCGATCCGCGCGTAGAGCGACTCGAGCGTCGCGGTGAGGTCGGCCGCGTCGCCGACGCCGACGTGCAGCATCGCGATCTGCTCGACCGGCGCGTCGGGGAGTGTGTCGGCGGGCGGTCCCTGCAGGAAGCGGACGTGATCGTCGAGCAGCCCGAAGCGGGCGAAGCCGTCGCGCACCGTGTTGAGATCCGACCACGCGACCACCGGATCGTCGGGGCGCTCGTCGACGCGGAAGCGGTCGGCGACCCACAGGGTGCGGGCGTTCATCTCGTGCGCCTCGAGGTAGCCGCGCATGAACATCGCGCTGCCGCCGCGCCCAGTGCCCGACGCGAGCAAGTCGCCGGGCACGCCCGACTCGCGCACGAGATCGAGGCACTGGCGCAAGTGGTCGATGCGGCCGCGACCCATGTCGGTGTAGGGAAGCGTCGATCCCGCGTGCCCGGTGTGGGGCAGCGCGCCGGAGCGGCGCTCTTCCACGAGCTGGTCCCACTTCAGCTGCATCTCGCGCACGGGGTCGCCGAGCTTGTTCCGCTCCGGCACCTTGCCGAGCTCGATGCAGCTCGCCAGGTACTGGAGCCGGAGCTCGTGATCGAGGTAGAGCTCGTCGAGCAGCGCCGACGCGAGGAGGTCGAGGTAGCGGTTGGCGCCGCGGGTCAACATGTCGCGGCGGCCGTAGTAGTCGTTGTGCTGGAAGAGGATCGCTTGGAGCCGGGTCGACTCCGCGATCTTCACGAGGATGTCCTTGCCCTCGGCCGACTCGAACGAATCGAGGAGCCGCGCGAGCTCGGGCTCGCGCTCGAGCAGCTCGACCTCGGCCACGATCGCCAGCCCGAAGTACACCGGCAGCACGATCACGCGCAGCGGGCGGTCGTACTCGGCGACGAAGTCGTCGAGCGCGGTCATCACCCCGTTGCGCGGGCCGCCCTCTTCGACCGCGTTGTAGTGCAGCGGGTTGAGGCCGCCCTGCGGCAGCACCCGTTTCGTGCCGGGCCGGATGCCCTTCATCTCGTAGGGCTGGCGGAACTCCTCGGGAACGC
>CAZLEC010000746.1:0-2300 GCA_964558245.1 uncultured Burkholderiales bacterium
CCGACGTGTTCGTGTTCCAGTCGCACGCCGACTCGATCAACGACCGGCTGATGGAACAGCTCATCATGATCGACGCCGCGAAGCGCGCGTCGGCCAAGCGCATCACCGCGGTGTCGCCCTTCTACGGCTACTCGCGCCAGGACCGCAAGGCCGAGGGACGCGAGCCGATCACGGCCCGGCTCGTCGCCGACATGTTCACGGCCGCGGGTGCGAACCGCGTCGTGACCGTCGACCTCCACACCGGTCAGATCCAGGGCTTCTTCGACTTCCCGGTCGATCACCTCACTGCGGTGCCCGTGCTCGTCGACTACCTCGCGCGCGAGCTCCCGAGCGGACCCGTGACCGTGGTCGCGCCCGACGCCGGCGGCGGCAAGCTCGCCCGCCGGTTCGCCGATCGGCTCAACGCCGAGATCGCCTTCATCGACAAGCGGCGGCCCAAGGGCACGCACAACGTCGCGGTCGCGACGGAGGTGGTCGGTGAGATCCAAGGCCGCACGTGCGTGATCGTCGACGACATCATCGACACCGCGAGCACCGTGGTGAGCGCGGCCGATCTGCTGCTCGATCGGGGCGCGAGCGAGGTGTTGATCGCGGCGACGCACGGGCTGCTCTCCGGTCCGGCGGTCGACCGGTTGAAGAACTCGCGCGTGCGGGAGGTCGTGGTGACCAACACCGTGCCCGTCGCCGACGACAAGCGGTTCGACAGCCTGCAGGTGCTCTCGATCGCGCCGCTCCTCGCCAACGCGATCCGCGCCGTGTTCGAAGACCACTCCGTGAGCGAGCTCTTCGGCGGCGACAACGTGTAAGCCACCGGCCGCGCCCGGTTTCGACATCAGATGAGGGTCTGGGGCGGGTTTCGGTAGTATCTGACGTTCCGCTTTCTTCACGAGGACTGTTGCCATGCCCGACACCCTGCTCCCGGCCGAGCTCCGCACCGCTTCCGGCTCGCGTCCCGCGGGACGCCTGCGCCGCGAGGGCCTGACCCCGGGCGTCGTCTACGGCCTCGGCGAGGAGAGCGTCTCGGTCACGGTGAACGCGCACCAGCTCGGCAACATCCTCTCCTCGCGCACCGGCGCCAACACCCTCATCACGCTCCAGCTCGACGGCAAGAACGAGCTCGCGCTCGCCCGCCAGGTGCAGCGCGACGCGGTGAAGGGCACGCTGATCCACGTCGACTTCGTGCGGGTGCGGGCCGACCAGACGATTCAGGCGGAGGTGCGCCTCAACCTGTTGGGTTCGCCGGAGGGCGTGTCGCAGGGCGGCATGCTCGAGCAGCTGATGCACTCGCTCACCGTCGAGGGCAAGCCCGGTCAGCTCCCGACCGAGATCGAGCACGACGTCACCACCCTCGTGCTGGGCGACCAGCTGCGGGTCGGCGACCTCGCGCTGCCGGCCGGCGTGCTCGTCACGAACGACCCCGACGACCTCATCGCCATGATCTCGGTGCCCCGCGGGCTCGAGGCCGGCGAGGGCGAGGTGGCACCCGAGGCCGCCGAGGGCGCGGAGGGCGAAGAAGCTCCCGCCGCCGGCGCGTCCGAGGAAACCTCAGCTTCCGAGTAGGCGACGCGCGTGCTGGGGCGCGGATCGCGTTCGTCCGCGCGCACCGGAACGCCGGCCGATCTGCTCGTGGTCGGGCTCGGCAACCCGGGCGCCGAGTACGCGGGCACCAAGCACAACGTCGGCGCCGAGGTCGTGGAGCTGCTCGCTCGCCGGCACGGCGCCCGGCTGAGCAAGATCAAGGAGCGCGCGCTCGTCGACGAGGTTCGCGTCGGCGAGAAGCGCCTCGCGCTCGCGGTGCCCACCACCTACATGAACGACTCCGGCCAGGCGGTCGCGCCGCTCGTGCGGCGCTTCGGCGTCGGGCCCGAACAGCTCGTGATCGTGCACGACGAGCTCGATCTCGAACCGGCGGTGCTCCGGGTGAAGGTCGGGGGCGGTCTCGCCGGTCACAACGGGCTGCGTTCGATCAAGCAGCACCTGCACGACGACTCGTTCGTGCGGGTGCGGATCGGCGTGGGCAAGCCGAGCTCGAAGGAGCACGGCGCCGACCACGTGTTGAGCCGCTTCGGCAAGCGCGACCGCCAACAGATGGCCGTCACCATCGAGGAGGCCGCCGACGCGGTCGAGGCGATCCTCGCCGAAGGCGCCGACGCCGCGATGAACCGCTACAACGGACGCTGAAATCCGGGCCGGTAGTCTGAAACGCCGAACCCCGGGTCGCGCCTGCGTCCCGGGCGTCGACGCGCGTGCCCACATGACCGATTCACCAGCCCTCGCCGGGCTCACAACGCTGCTCGGAG
>CAZLEC010000747.1:0-2298 GCA_964558245.1 uncultured Burkholderiales bacterium
TCGATCGCCTTCGCGGGCGCGGGCGACGCGCTTCCCGACGCCTGGGCCTACGTCGAGCGGTTTGCGTCGGTGCACGGCGAGGCGCCGTGGTATCTCGGGCTCCTCGCCTACGGTCGCACCGAGCAGCTCCGCTTCCACGACGCCGGCGATCTCGCCGAGGCGTCGCTGGACGTCGACCCGGGCAACGGGAACGCCGCCCACGCGCTGAGTCACGTGCATTACGAGACCGACGCACACGGCGCGGGGTTGCGCTGGCTCGTGCAGTGGCTCGAGGACGCCGGCCGGACCCAGCGCTACCGGCCGCACTTCCACTGGCACGCGGCACTGCACGAGCTCGCGGTGGGCGATCCGGCGGCGGCGGCTCGCCGGTACGCCGCGCATCTCGCGCCGCCGCGGTCGACGGGCGTCCGCTGCCTCGTCGACGCCGGTTCGCTCACGTGGCGCGCGCGGCTGCACCCTGGCTGGGTGACGCCGCCGGACCCGCTGCCCGTTCTCGCCGAAGCCGGCTCGTTGGCGACGATGCCGCAGACGCCGTTCATCGCGCTGCACGCGTTGCTAGTGCACGCCGCGAACGACGACATCGTCGCGCTTCGCACTGTTTGTGACTCGGTCCCGGAGCTCACCGATGTGCAGTCCGCGACGTTGCATCACGTTGCCGAGGGACTCGCCGCTTTGCTCGACAGAGACCCGCGCGCCGCGCTCGACCACCTGCTCGAGGCGCTGCCGGGGTTGCCGGCGTTGGGTGGGAGCCGCGTGCAGCAAGAGGTGGTGCTCGAGACGGCGCTGGCCGCGATGCTCCGCGTCGGTGCGCCGGGCCAGGCGGCGCGGCTGCTGTCGAGGCACCGCAGCGCGCCGGCCGTCGACATTGCCCGCGGCGTTGTGAGCTGACGACGCGCGCGCGATCGCGCGCGACCCGGATCGCTCAGCTCGCGGCCGGGTGGACGGAAGAGTCGTTGCTCCAGATGTTGTTGCAACTTTCGCAGACTTCTTCGGAGATCAGCCCGGCGCGCATCAGCAGCGCGAAGATCTTGCAACCGAGGCAGAGCGCGAACACCGACTCGAGGGTCGCGGCGATCGTGATGAGGCCGACGCAAACGAAGGCGGCGGTCGTTTGTCCGAACGCGAAATAGAGGACAACGGCAGCGATCGAGAGGGTCGCGCCGATGGCCTGCGCGAAGCGTTTCGGCGGCCCCGCGACATACTTCGATTCGAAGCCGAGCTTCGGGGTGAGTACCCGCGTGACGAACTGTCCGAGCGGGCTCATGGTCGGGCCCGTCAGCACGCGCGCTACAAAGCCGTACGCGAGCAACACCAGTAGGACTGGCTGTTGAAGCACGATCGTCGCAATGGTCAGGATCACGACGCCGGCCGCGACCAGCCGCGCCGAAACCTCGTTGACCGGGTTCGGAAAGCTGAAGAAGTCGCGCACGGTCTCCTCCTGGTCAGCGGCGGGTGGGTCGAGGTTATCGCGAAAGTCGACTTGACACATCGAAATAGTTGGGTATGGTCGGCGCAGCCGAGGGACGAGAAGGGAATGCGATGCATCGCGCACGGATGGGGAAGCGGACACGACGTTCGGGGGCTGTGAGATCGGGCCTTGCCCGCGCCTTTTCGATGTTCGTGATCATGAATGTCGCAATTGCTGGATTTGCCGCGACCGGCGCGTCGGCCGCGCCGACCGCGACGAATCTCGTCGGCACCTTTCAGATCAGCGCCGGTGCCGACGCGGGTTCGGTCAGCGGCTCGTACTTCCGGATGTTGGAGCCCCACGGTGTTGCGAACGTTGGTCCGTACATCGCGAACGCGAGCTCGGCCGCGGCCGACAAGACGTACACGCTGTTCACGCCGGGTGCCGACGGCGGGCTGAGCACGGCGGGCTATCAGCCCGCGCCGGCGACCGCCTTCGACAAGAACGGCAACGCGCTCGCGACGCGCATCGTGCAACCCGTGTCGTTCTTCGGGAAGAACTTCTCCGTTTCAACCGAAGCGAAGGATCCGCAAACCGCGAAGTCAGTGCCCCAGCCGTCGATCACGTACGACGGGGTGGGCCATCTGACCGGCAACCTGAGCGCGTACGGCGCTTGGTACAACGGCGGGAAGTTCAATCAGGGCGCGCCGAGTCCGGGCGGCGTCGCAACCGGCCTCACCGCGCCGTTTGCGACCGGTACCTACAACGGGACGACGCACGCGTACACGCTCGATTGGACCGCGACGATCGTCGGCGGTCCGTTCAACGGCTTCACCGGTCAGTGGCATCTCGAAGGCGTGTTCAGCCCGGCGCTGGTCGGCACGTTCGAG
>CAZLEC010000748.1:0-2293 GCA_964558245.1 uncultured Burkholderiales bacterium
GGCTCGCCGGCCATGCCCGAGTCGAGGTAGTCGAGGAACTCGACGCGATCGACCCCCAGAATGTCGGCCGCGGCATGGAGCTCGGCCACCCGCCGTTCGACGAGTGACTCGCCCGGCGCGAGCGCGTCGGGCGCGTACTCACCGAGCTCGCCCCGCGTCGCGGACACGAGCACGACACGATGACCCTCGCTCTTGGCGCGCGCCATCGTGCCGCCCGTGGCGATCGCTTCGTCGTCGGGGTGAGCGTGAAACAAGACGAGTGTGTACGGCATCGCTCTCACGACCTTCGGGGTGTCACGGCCGGTGGCAGCCTGCCACGCGGCACGCGCACGCCGTCGCTATTGTCCGACGCGGAATCTGACGTTAGCGTCAGCTAGCCAAGCCGGAGTTCCGACGGGGGGCACCCATGCGCTCGAGAATTGTTGCCGCAGTCGCGGTTCTCACGATCCTGGCGGCCGCCTGTTCGAACGCCACATCGTCGAAGCCCGCGGCGGTGACCACGCCGCCGGGGGGTCCCACGACCCCGACGACCGCGGTCAGCAGCGCCGACCTGAAGAAGGACCTTCCGCTCCCGGGCGTGCAGGGCGTGACCAACACCCAGATCGGCGTCGCCGTGATCGACGCCGGCTCGAACCCGTTGGCCGGCGACTACTCGACCGTCCCCAACGGCATCCAGGCCTACTTCAACATGATCAACGCCCAGGGCGGCATCTACGGGCGCCAGCTGAAGATCCTGGCGACCCACAACGACGGATTCGTCAACGACGAGCAGACCGTGAAGGCCAGCCTCGCCCAAGATCACGCGTTCGCGACATTCCTCGCGACCCCGCTGTTCACCGGCGCCCCCGACATCGCGGCCGCCAGCTCGATGCCGACATTCATCTGGAACATCAACCAGGAGTTCGCGGGCAAGCCCAACATCTTCGGCAACGTCGGCGCGCTGTGCTTCTCGTGCATCGGTCAGGGCGCGCCGTTCCTGGCGCAGGCCGAGCACTTCACGAAGGTCGCGGTGCTCGCGTACGGATCGCCGGCCGCGTCGACCAACTGCGCGCTCGGCCTCAAGAACAGCTTCACGAAGTACCCCTCGGCGACCGTCGCGTACTTCGACGACCACCTGCAGCTCGGCCAGCCCGACCTCAGCGCCCAGGTGTCGCAGATGAAGCAGAAGGGCGTGCAGCTGATCTTCACCTGTATCGACCAGGCCGAGACGCTCATCCTCGCCAAGGAGCTCGCGAAGCAGCACCTCGACGCGGTGCAGTCGCTGCCGAACTCGTACGACCCGACGTTCGCGGCCAACAACGCGCAGTACCTCGAAGGCTCGTTCGTGGCGCCGCAGTTTGCGGCGCTCGAGTACTCGGACATCCCGCAGACCGAGAAGGACTTCGTCACCTGGATGGGCAAGCTCGGCAAGCCGGTGCAGGAGCTGGCCGGCTACGGCTGGATCCTCGCCGACGAGCTCGTCGAGGGCCTCAAGCTCGCCGGCCCCAGCTTCTCGCAGCAGAAGGTGATCGCCGCCCTCAACCAGGACACCTCGTACGACGCGGGCGGCATGATCGAGCCGATCGACTGGACGACGCAGCACAACGACCCGACCGGGCCCAACGGGACCACCAAGGCCCAGTTCGCGGGCAAGTACATCTGCGCCTCCACGGTGAAGATCCACGACGGGAAGTTCGTGCCGCTGGCGACCCAGGACGGGAAGCCCTGGACGTGCATGACCGGCGGGCCCAACTCCCCGACGTTGACGAAGCAACCGACCTACGAGGCCTTTCCCGCGAACGGATGATTCGCCCGACCCCTAAACCGAACTACCGGGAGCGACCTACGTGACCGATGTGCTCGGCGCGGTCATCAGAGGCTTGAGCTTCGGCAGTGTGTACGCGCTGCTCGCGGTCGGTCTCGTGCTGACCTACCGGACCACCGGCGTGTTCAACCTGGCGTTCGGGCCCCAGGCGTTCCTCGCGTCGGCGATCTTCTACGACACGCACGTCACGCACCACTGGCCGATCTACCTCGCGCTGCTCTTCGCGGTGGGCGTGATGTCTCCGTTGGTTGGCATCGTGCTCGAGCGGGGCCTGTTCCGATATCTGCGGACGGCGGGGGAGACCGCCAAGCTCGTGTCGGTGCTGGGCTTGTTCGTCGCGCTCCCGCAGATGGTGATCCTGTGGTTCGGCCCGAACGCCAAGGACAACGGCGTCGGCATCGTCGGGCACACCGGCACCGTCACCTACAGCCCGATCCACAACGTGTTCGTGAGCCGTGACGACATCGCCATCATCGTGACCGGCCTCGC
>CAZLEC010000749.1:0-2287 GCA_964558245.1 uncultured Burkholderiales bacterium
TTGCTATCCGCGGCTCAGACTCCCCGCCTACGCTTATTGGTCGTAGGTCGCCAAGGCTGCAGACAGGCACGAGAGGACGCGGTGGCCAGCCGGCCGCAAGCCAAGCAAGATCGCGCTGTCACTTCGTCCCTCGACGCGCCAGCGTTCTTGGCGAATATCACGTGAAATGGAACCCCGCTCTCGCGTCCGAGCACCGCCAACACAGCTACATAGCCAAGATGCCGATTCTTGACGTCTAGCGCGCACGCATGCCCCAACGCCTCGGTCGCTGCGTTCCACGCTCGGAAACGATCTGGCGCCTCCGACGCGAAGGTCTCGAAGGCGTTACTCACTCGGACCTCGTCGGTCATGCGCAAATTGCAACATCGAGTCCGCGTAGCCTCAAGAGTCCAAAGTCCCAACCGGGCGGCCGGCCGGCCGCTCCCCGCAATTCGACCACCCCAGGGCGATCAGGCCAGCCGTAACAGCGCGCCGATCGCCACACCACACAAGCGCGAAATCCGACATCGTTTGCCCGAATCAACACGGGATCGCCCATAGCCGAGCCGATCCGCGCGGTCGTCCTGGTTGCATGGCCGAAGGATTTGGGATCGAGGCGTCGGCCGCCGGATCGGGCTGTCGCGTAACACGGTACGTGAACGCGAACTCGCTTCTCCGAGGCGAGGGCGCGTGGCGGTGTGTCAGGCGTCGTGTCGTGTCGGGCTTGCGTCTTCGTTGACGGGGCAACGGTGCACTTCAGTCCCTTCAACGGTTACGACACGCTCTGTCGGGCCGGTGCCGATCACGCCGGCTCCGACCACGAGCACGTCCATCGCCACTCCCACAAAAGTTCTGGTCCACCCAGCAGTGAAGCGCCGCCTGGCTCGCGGCCGGTTATGGCAGCAGTGGGCGCCATTCGAACAGCCAGCCCAGTCCGCGTAACTCCAAGCCTTGGCGCAGGATCTCGGGTGGGTTCGCGAGCACGACGCGCACTTGTCGGCGCTCGATGTAGCGCGACAGGACGATCAGCATCGCGAGTCCGCCCTCGTCGAAGGACCGCAGCTCGGCACACTCGACGAGTAGGTGACCTTGCGCGCACTCAAGCGCGGTCAGCATTCCGACCACACACCTTTGCCACGATTCTACGGACAACTCGGTGGGAAGCGATACCGAGCCGACCCTCGGCGTCCTCGGCTCCAGCATCCTGGCCTCCGATCCCGACGCTCCGAGCGCTCCCCGTCGCCGTCAAGACGTGAGCATTCATACTCTGCACTCGACGAGTGCACTTCAACTCCAACCCATCGACGTGCCAAAGGTCCCAGGCAGCGACGCAACAAGGCCCGATTCAACGATCGTCGGGGCTCGCTGATAAGGCGTTCCGCGGGCGGATGCGACACTGCGTCGCCCGGCGGCGGACGCGACGCACTCCGGGAATGCCGACCCGGATCGCCACGTTTGGCTCGTTGGTTGAGTCTCGACGGCTATACAGATCTGCTCGACGCGCCGCTGACCGCGATTCTGACGTCAGTGTGTTACCGAATGGGAGCGTTCCGGCGTGCCCGGTGTGGTTCGGCTACGACCGTGGGCAAGTGCAGGTCAGCACCGGCGATGATCGCCAGCAGTACCGCAACCTCGAACGGGATCCTCACGTTGCGTTTCACGGTCGTCGATCCTGCCACGTCCTTGCGGTACCTCGAGATCCGCGGGATCGTCCGGATCGCCGACGCCATTGACCTCGCCGTCCGCGACACTGTCGCAAGCACGGCTTAGTCGACAGGTCGGACTTCGATCCGCCGGACACGCGACGCGTCGTTCTCACGATCGAACCGACCTCATCATCGAACACTGATCCCAGGAGCACCGCGCGTGACCGCACTCACCAACGCAACCCGCAAGGTCTTATCTGCCGGGCGACTCGGCCACTTGGTGACCATCAATGCCGACGGCAGCCCACAAGTGAGCGCGGTGTAGATCGGTGTCGACGGGGATGACATCGTTGTCGGGCATCTCGGTCACGGCCGCAAGCTCGCCAACATCACCCGCGATCCGCGCGTGACGCTGTCGGTCGATGCCGAACGCCGCGCCCCCGAGGGACTCGACCACTACCTCATCGTGCACGGGCGGGCTGAGCTCGTACCGGGTGGCGCTCCCGAACTTCTGCAACGACTCGCACACACCTACCTCGGCGCCGACGTCAGGTTCCCCCCGTTCGAGAACCCCGCGCCCGGACACGTCATCCGCATCTGCGCCGACCGCGTCACAGGCATCGGCCTCTGGGTCAACAACGGTTGACGCGGCCGACGCTGGG
>CAZLEC010000750.1:0-2286 GCA_964558245.1 uncultured Burkholderiales bacterium
GACGATGCACGAGTACGCGTGCCCGTTGAGGAGTCCGCCAACCGACACGGACGAGGCGAGCGTCGTGGCGACGCGCGTCACGCCGCTACCGAGCGGTGTGCAGGTCGCGGTGTAGGCCGAGATGGCGCTCCCGTTGGCCGGCCCGGGGTTGAACGTGACGATCAGCGGTGCGGTCGTTCCGAACACTCTTCCCGACACGACATGCGTGATGGTGGGTGTGCCGGGCGTGCCGACGATGAAGGCCCTCGAGGTGGGGGACGTGTCGCTTGCTCCTACCTCGTTCCTCGCCAGGACCGAACAGGTGTAGATCTTGCCGTTGCTGAGACCGGGAACGGTGATGGGCGATGCCGGGCCCGAGACGAGACCGGGCGCGCCGCCGTCGCTCGAGGTGCAGGCCGCGACGAAGCCGGTGATCACGGCGCCGGACCGGCCGACCGGACTGAACACGACGATCGCGGCCCCGTCGCGCGGCTGGGCGGTGCGCAAGATGGGCGGGGCGGGCACCGACGTCGGAATCACCGCGTCCGACGGCACCGATGCCGCGCCGGTGCCGGTGGCGCTCGTCGCGGCAACGGTGCAGGTGTAGGTCTTCGCATTCGTGAGACCGGAGACCGTGATCGGTGAGGTCCCGCCCGTTTGCGCCGATGGCGCGCCGCCGTTGCTCGACACGCAGATCGCGGTGTAGCCGGTGATCGGAGTGCCGTGGTCGGATGGCGCCGAGAACGTGACGACGATGCTCCCGGTCTGGACGGTGACCGCCGGCTGGGCGGGCGCGTCGGGTACCGGCGCCGGGATCGCGGGCGCCGACGGCGGCGAGGGTGCGCTCGTCCCCAACGCGTTGGTGGCAGTCACCGTGCAGGTGTAACTCCCGCCGTTGGTGAGGCCGGTCACGACGATGGGCGACGACGCGCCGACGTTGGTGCCCGGTGTGCCCGAGCCCAGGCAGCTTGCGGTGTACCGGATGATGGCGCTGCCACCGTCGTCGGACGGCGGAGTGAACGAAACGCTGAGTTTGGTGTCACCGAGCCCGACCGTCGGCGCCGCCATCGGCACGGGCGCCGAAACGAAGGGAGTGACGAGGTTCGAACGCGGTGACGGCGGGCTCGTGCCGAACGCATTCGTCGCGGTGACCGTGCACGTGTATCCGGCGCCGTTGGTCAACACCGTGATGAGGATCGGCGACACGGCGCCGGTGTTGCTCCCGGGGACACCGGTGGTCGAGGTGCAGGAGGCGGTGTAGCTGCGAATGGGGCTGCCGTTGTCGGGCGGCGCCGTGAACGAGACGGTGATCTGCGCGTGGCCGGCCGTGGCCACCGGCTGGGGGATCGTCGCCGGAGCGCCGACGACCACGACTGCCGAGGGATCCGATTTGAACCCGGTCCCGGTGCGATTCGTCGCCGACACGACGCACACGTACGCGGCGCCATTCGTCAATCCGGCGACGACGATCGGCGCGACTGCCCCGGTGTTCGACGCGCTTCCCGCGATCGCCGTGGTCGAGGTGGTCGGGTAGCACAACGCGGTATAAGCGGTAATCGGAGTGCCACCGTCGAAGGAGGGCGCCGAGAAGGTCACCGTGATCTGGCCGACACCGGCCGACACGCCCGGTGCTGCCGGCGTACCGGGAACGGTTGCCCACGCCGGCGACGCGAGGAAACCGATACCGAGCAGTGACACGAAGACCGTGGCCACCCCACGCCTGATCCATCGGCGGCTGCTGGCGTTCTTCCTCACGCGGCCCCTCACCCCCACGAAGTGCCGCCCCAGCCATTCGGTCCAACCCGTCCGAAGTGTCGAACGGGAACGAGATCACACGATTTGCTCCATAAGGTTCATCGGACTGGCGACGTGTCTTCACCTTGCCGCATGCGTTGCGACAGCCCATGCCTCGCCAACGTGATCGTTCACACCCAACAAAAGGAAACACCCTCCGGCCCGGAGGTGCAACACGCCCTTTTGCGTGGTCAAGTTGCCGTGTCCAAGCCTCGAACCTGACGTGCGTTCACGGCTCTATATAGAGAGAGTCGGCTCGCATCCGGCCGAGTCGTTGAACTGTTGCTCTCGGGTTCCGAGGTCGCGAACGTCGCGCGGTGTGACGCCTCGAGCCACCAGTTGGGTGACAACGGTCATCGGGTGGCCGGCGGCCCGGTTCCGCGCCTGCTCGTCGGCTCTGGCGGCCTCCGTGGGGCGGGTCTATGGTTCGCGGGCGTTCCGCGTCTCGAGAGGTGGAAGCCGTGCAAGCCCGCGAAGAAGCATTCACAGCTCTCGAAGCGGTGCAGCGAGAGT
>CAZLEC010000751.1:0-2283 GCA_964558245.1 uncultured Burkholderiales bacterium
CCGGACCTGCTGCAGGAACGACGCGGTCGCCTGGTCGACCTTCAGGCCGCTGAGGGGGCCGGAGATGCCGACGGCGGTCGTCTGGGCCGCGAGCGGGGCTTGGCGGTACGGGTGGTGCCAGGTGCCGTCGAAGGCCGTGAAGGCGATGAGTGCCGCCAACGCGAACGCCAGCCCGTGCACGAGAATCCGGCCGTGCTCGCGGTGCGTGAGCGCGCACAACGCCAGCGCGGCCGCGATCCAGAGCCCCGGGTTCAACGCCGCGCTGTACCAGATCGGGTTGTTGCTGCCGAGCCCACCGAGGAACGGGGAACCGAGCAGGGCCACGATCACAACCAGCCCGCGCCACGTCGGCCGGGTGTCGCGATTGACGATCAACGCGGCTGCGGCGGCCAGCACCGCGAGCGCGACGTAGAGCGGGATCAGCACCGATCGGGCGAGCAACAACGGGAGCCCGATCCCTCCGAAGGGCTCGACTCCTCCGTGCGCGCGCCCGCTGTGAATGAACACGGGCGTGACGACGACGAGGCCGAGCGCGGCCGCGAGCGCGGCCGGGCGCGCGTACCGGTCGGTTCCGATCAGGAGCCCGACAACGACGGCCGCGACGAGGAGGTACCAGAACGAGTGCGACATCACGCGCAGCAGATCGGAGAGGTTGGTCACGTACTGGTGCAGCAGATGGCTCCGGCTGTACGCGAGGGCGGCCGCCGCGTCGGCGTTTCCGTGGTGGATGCCGCGAAGGATGTCGGGAACGGGCGCGAGGAAGAGCTGGGTCGCGACTGCCCCGACGGCGACGCCCGCGACGACGCCGAGACCGCGCCGCACCAGCCGGGAGAGCTGGGTCCCGGTCCAGAGGAACGCGATCGCCGCGAGGGGAACGATGGCCGTGGTCGAGGGCCATCGAGCAAGGAACTGCAACCAGATGACCACGCCCACCGCGAACCACGCGACCGGTTCCCAGCGGGGCGCGACGCGCCGATCGGCGAGCAGGAGCAGGAGGCCCGACACCGAGACGACGAAGAAGACAGTGAGGTCGTTGTAGCCCGGAGTCTGTGGCAGCACACGCGAGACCGCGAGGCCGCCCGCGATGATCGCCGCGCTCACGGCGATGCGATCCGCCCGTTTGAATCGGGCGCCGACGAGCGTCGGCGCGGTCCGCACGAAGCACCACGCGAGGAACGCGTGCGCAGCCACGAGCCCCAACAGCTTGGTGACGCGCAGGAGCCAGACGTGCCTGACGAGTGAGAGCACCGGACCGAGCAGCAGCTGGAATTCCGTGCTCGCGCGGATATAGGCGCCCGCGTGGAGCTCCGACTGGATGTAGTCGCTCTCGTCGGTGAGATCGAGACCCCGGCGCGTCGCGACCAGGAGCGTGATCAACGCGGCGAGCACCAGCGCCGCGATCACGACCCCGGAGATCACCGCGAGCTGGTCGGGGAGGCGGGACGCGCGTTCGACGCGGGGCGTTTCTTCGGTGATCTCCGGATCGTCGGACGTCACGAATTCGCCTTCCACGAGGAGAGACTATGGCGCGTGGGGTTCCGGCCATCGCGTACCATCAATTGTTCGAGCGCCACTTGTTCGAGTGGTCGCCGGGCAACCTCCTTGTTGAGCCACTGATGACAGACACCAGATCGGTCAAGCTGCGAGCGGTCGAGCTCGGTGACCTCACCTTCACGCGCCGCTGTCGCAACGACCCGGCGATTCATCTTCCGGCGCTCGGCCGGCGCTTCCCGATCACCGAAGTCGGGGAAGAGGCGTGGTTCCGCGCACTCGGTCAGGGCTCGCCGCCGAGCGAAGTCACGTACATCGTCGTCGACTGCGACCACGAGGTTCCGGTCGGGCTCACCACGTTGCGCGACATCGATTGGATCAACCGCACTGCGAGATTCGGTTTGTGGATCGCGCCGGAAGCGCAGGGTCGCGGCGTCGGGACGGCGGCAACCGCGCAGACCGTCGACGTCGCGTTCGGTCGCTTGAACCTGCGCAAGCTCGCGCTCGACGTGCTCGCCTCCAACGATCGCGCGATTGCGATGTATCGCGGGCTCGGCTTCATCGAGGAAGGTCGGTTCGCCGACGAGGTCTATTCGGACGGCGCGTACCACGACGTCGTCCGAATGGCCCTGACTGGCGCCCAATGGAAGCCCTTTCAGATCTCTAACGGCGAGGGATGAGCCCGACGCTCTTCAGATAGGTGTCGACGTACGGCGCCAACGTCACGACGAAGCCGGCGGTGAGGTGCGAGGGGTCGAGCTTGACGATCTGGCCGCCGATCACGGGGTCGCA
>CAZLEC010000752.1:0-2282 GCA_964558245.1 uncultured Burkholderiales bacterium
AGGTGCTCAGCCTCGAAGGCAAGGCCAACCAGCTCGGCATGATGGTGCGCGGCAACCTGCCCGCCGCGATGCAGGGCCTCGCGGTGGTGCCGCTGTTCGCCGGCTACGACCAGCACCGGCAACGGGGCCGCGTCTTCTCCTACGACATAACCGGCGGCCGTTACGAGGAACAGGACTACCAGGGCCAGGGCTCGGGCAGCGTCCACGCCCGCAACTGGATCAAGGCGAACTGGACCGAGAGCATGTCGCTCGACGACACGATCGCCGTCGCGATCCGGGCGCTGTTCGCGGCCGCCGACGAAGACGTCGCAACCGGCGGCCCCGATCTCGTGCGGGGCATCTTCCCGCTCGTCGCCGCCATCGACGCCGACGGCTTCCGGGCGCTCGACGAGGCCGACGTGGAAGCCCGCAGCCGCGCCTTACTCGACGGCCGCGAACGGGGAGGTGCAGAACAATGAACATGCCCTTCTACGTCTCACCCGAACAGGTGATGAAGGACCGCGCGGATTACGCGCGGAAGGGGATCGCCCGGGGTCGGAGCCTGGTGGCGCTCGAGTGCGCCGCCGGCGTCCTCATCGTGGCCGACAACGGCTCCCGCACGTTGTCGAAGATCAGCGAGATCTACGACCGGGTCGCGTTCGCAGCGGTCGGCAAGTACAACGAATTCCAGATGCTGCGCGTCGCCGGTGTGCGCCACGCGGACCTGAAGGGCTACTCGTACTCGCGCGAGGACGTGTCGGCCAAGGAGCTCGCGAACGCGTACGCACAAACCCTCGGGCAGGTCTTCACGCACGAGATGAAGCCGTACGAGGTCGAGCTGCTCGTCGCCGAAGTGGGGCGCACCGGCGACGACCACGCCGAGATGTACCACCTCTTCTACGACGGCGTGGTCATGGACGAGCGCCGCTTCGCGGTGCTGGGCGGCCAGTCCGAGCAGATCACCGAGGCGCTCGAGAGCCAGTTCACCGATGGCATGGAGCTCGGCGACGCGCTGAAGCTGGGAGCGCGCGTCCTCGGGGCCGACGGTGCGTCACTCGGCGCCGAGCACCTCGAAGTCGCGTTGCTGGAGCGAGCCCGCCCGCGGCGCGCCTTCCGCCGTATCAAGAACGCCGAGCTGACCGGCCTGCTCGACTCGAAGTAGCCGAGACCGGGCGATCAGTACCAGCGCAGCACCTGCGCGAGCGGTCCGGCGACGAGCACGAACAGGATCAAGGCCGCGACGACGCGTCCGCTCACGTGGCGGCGCGCTGCTCGCGGCGGACGGTCGTCGTCGAACTGCTCGTCGACCTCGTCGACCTCGGTGACGAGCAACACCATGCTCGCCTCCTCGATCTGGTCGCCGGGGACGTACACGTCGACCCGCGCGAGATCACCGACCGTCAGGCCGTACGGCCCGTCGAGAGCGCCGCGCAGCTCGACGTCGAATCCCTCGTCGAGAAGGCGCGCGGCCAGCACGTGCGCTCGGAACGTTCCCTGGAGCGAAGTGAGTCGGCTCATCGGGACCACGACACGAGTGTATGAGGGCCGAGCCTCCCGCGGCCCGGGCGGCCAGATCGGCCCCGAAACGGAGCGAGGGGCCCGGACCGCACCACGAACTCGTACACTCGCCCCGATGGAACGCCGCATCTTCGGTCTGGAGAACGAGTACGGCGTCACCTGCACCCTCCGCGGCCAGCGCCGGTTGAGTCCCGACGAGGTGGCCCGGTATCTCTTCCGGAGAGTCGTTTCGTGGGGACGGTCGAGCAACGTCTTCCTCGAGAACGGCGCCCGCCTCTACCTCGACGTCGGCAGCCACCCCGAGTACGCGACCCCCGAGTGCGACTCGATCCACGACGTCGTCGTGCACGACAAGGCCGGCGAACGAATCCTCGAAGGCCTCGTGCAGAGCGCCGAGCAGCGACTCCGCGAAGAAGGCATCCGCGGTGAGGTGTTCCTCTTCAAGAACAACACCGACAGCGCGGGCAACTCCTACGGCTGTCACGAGAACTACCTCGTGGAACGCGAAGGCGACTTCTCCAAGTTCACCGACGTGTTGATCCCGTTCCTCGTGACCCGCCAGATCTACGCGGGCGCGGGCAAGGTTCTCCAGACGGCCCGCGGCGCCATGTACTGCATCGCGCAGCGCGCCGAGCACATCTGGGAAGGCGTGTCGAGCGCCACGACGCGCTCGCGGCCGATCATCAACACGCGCGACGAGCCCCACGCCGATGCCGAGCGGTTCCGCCGCCTCCACGTGATCGTCGGCGACTCCAACATGAGCGAGTACGCGACGTTCCTCAAGG
>CAZLEC010000753.1:0-2272 GCA_964558245.1 uncultured Burkholderiales bacterium
GACCGAAGAAGCCGCCGACCGGCCGCCCGTGCGCGTGGTAGTGGTCGGGGATGTTCCGCATGTTGTCGTCGACGTAGTGCTCGAACTCGAAATGCTCGGTGACGACCATCGCCAACTTCGCGTGCATGTGTGCCAGCTCCTCGGGGGGCGGCTCAGTTCCGTGACCACGCCACACGACCATCGGGGTCGCACAGATCTCGCATTCGGCGATCCAGCACACGTCGTCCTCGTGGTACCAAGGGGTGATGCGCGCGGCCTCGCACAGGTCGCAGTCGTCGGCTCGGTCGTAGCGATCGGTCATGGGGCCGAGGCTAGAACACGCCTGGTGCGGCCGGCCGTGCTCCGGCACGGGATCCGACGCCCCCGTGCTATTTTCTCCACGGATGAAGGGCCTGATCCTCGCCGGTGGCTCCGGCACGCGACTTCGCCCCATCACGCACACGAGCGCGAAGCAGCTCGTGCCGATCGCGAACAAGCCGATCATCTTCTACGGGATCGAGCAGCTCGCCGCGGCCGGGATCAAGGAGATCGGCATCGTCGTGCAGGTCGGCGAGACCGGCACCGAGATCCGGGCCGCGGTCGGCGACGGGTCGAGGTTCGGTGTCGAGATCACCTACATCGACCAGGACGCGCCGCTCGGGCTGGCGCACTGCGTCTTGATCTCGCGCGAGTTTCTCGGCGAAGACGAGTTCGTCGTTTACCTCGGCGACAACATGCTCCAGGACGACCTGCGCACGTGGGTCGACCGCTTCCTCGAGGCGCGTAGCCGGCCCCCCGAGCTGGGCGAGCAACGCGAGCCCCCCGCGGCCCAGATCCTGCTCGCGCACGTGGAGGACCCCCGCAACTTCGGCGTCGCCGCGTTCGACGTGCACGGCGACATCGTGCGCCTCGTCGAGAAGCCGGCCGATCCGCCGTCGGACCTCGCGCTCGTCGGGGTGTATCTCTTCTCACCGCTCATCCACGACGCGGTGCGCTCGATACCGCCCTCGGCGCGGAACGAGCTCGAGATCACCGACGCCATCCAGTGGCTGCTCGACGCCGGGCATCCCGTTCGCCACGAGATCCTGCAGGGTTGGTGGATCGACACCGGCAAGAAGGATCCGCTGCTCCACTGCAACCGTCTCGTGCTCGACACGATCGAGCATCGGATCGACGGGCGAGTCGATGACACATCGAGAGTCGAACGGCGCGTCATCATCGAGGAGGGCGCCGAGCTCATCGGATCGGTGGTGCGCGGGCCGGCGATCATCGGAGCCCGCACGCGGCTGGTCGACACCTACGTCGGGCCCTATACCTCGATCGCCGCCGACTGCGTGCTCATCGACACCGAGATCGAGCACTCGGTGGTGTTGGAGCACAGCCGCATTCAGGGCGTGCACCGCATCCACGACTCCCTGCTCGGGCGCGCGGTGGAAGTCGAGCGGTCCGGGGTCCGGCCCCGGGCGACGCGGCTCGTGCTCGGCGACCACTCCCGGGCGGATCTGGAGTAACGATGCCGACGGCGCAACCGCGCTCCCGCTCGTGAAGATGCTCGTAACCGGCGGCGCCGGCTTCATCGGATCGAACTTCGTCCGCCACGTGTTGGCCAACACCGACGACGAAGTCACGATCTACGACGCGCTGACCTACGCGGGCAACCTCTCGACGTTGCGCGACGTCGACGACGACCCGCGGGTCAGCTTCGTGAAAGGCAACATCTGCGACCCGGGCTCCCTCGAAGCGGCGATGGCGGGCCACGACGCGGTCGTGCACTTTGCCGCCGAGAGCCACGTCGACCGCTCGATCGCCGGCCCCGACGACTTCATCCACACGAACTGCTTCGGCACGAACATCGTGATGGACACCGCGCGCCGCCTCGAGATGGGCCGGGTGGTGCACATCGGCACCGATGAGGTCTACGGCTCCGTGGAGGTCGGTTCGTCACTCGAGACCGATCCGCTCGAACCGAGGTCCCCGTACTCCGCGTCGAAGGCCGGCTCCGATCTCATCGCGCTGTCGTATCACCACACGTACGGGTTGCCGGTGGTCGTGACGCGCTGCACGAACAATTTCGGACCGTTCCAGTATCCCGAGAAGGTGATCCCGCTCTTCACGACCAACCTGCTCGACGGCGCGTCGATCCCGCTCTACGGCGACGGCCTCAACGAGCGCGACTGGATCCACGTCGACGACCATTGCGCCGGCGTGCTCCTCGCACTGCTTCAGGGCGTTCCGGGTGAGATCTACAACATCGGCGCCGGCAACGAGACACCCAACCGCGTGCTCGTCGACA
>CAZLEC010000754.1:0-2264 GCA_964558245.1 uncultured Burkholderiales bacterium
GGTGTCGGCGCGGACCCCCTCGATCGTCGTCGCGCCGAGCACGAGCGCGGCGACCGCGCGGCGACGGTCGTCGTCGGCGAGCAGGCCGACCAACTCCCGGGCCTCGAACGGCGATTCCGTCACGGGCGATAGCGTCGCGCACATGGACGCCATGGACTTCACGGGTATCGAGCGGGCGCTCGTTGTGACCGCCCATCCCGACGACGTCGACTTCGGATTCGCGGGCACGGTGGCCCGGATGACCGACTCCGGGATCGACGTCACCTACTGCATCGTCACCGACGGCGACGCCGGGGGCGCCGAGACCGGCCATCCACGCGACGAGATGGCGCCGAAGCGTCGCGAGGAGCAGACCGCGGCGGCCGCGGTCGTCGGCGTGCACGCGCTGCACTTCCTCGGCTATCCCGACGGGCGCGTCGTGCCCGGCCTCGACCTGCGCCGCGACATCTCCCGGGTGATCCGCCAGGTGCGACCCGACCGAGTGCTGATGCAGTCGCCGGAGCGCCACTGGGACCGGATCTACGCCAGCCACCCCGACCATCTCGCGGTGGGCGAGGCGACGATCGCGGCCGTGTATCCCGACGCGCGCAACCGGTGGGCGCATCCGGAGCTCGAGGCCGAGGGCCTCGAGCCGTGGGCGGTCCCGGAGGTCTGGCTCGGTGCGGGACATCCGCAGGTGACCCACTACGTGGAGATCACCGACACGATCGATCGCAAGATCCAGGCGTTGCTGTGCCACAAGAGCCAGCTCCCCGACCCGGAGGCCACGGGCCAGATGGTGCGGGGCTGGACGAGCGCGATCGCCGCCAACGCGGGCCTGCCCGATGGCCGCTTCGCCGAAGCCGTGCGAGTGATTGGGACCGCATGACCAGTATGGCCAGGCGCAGATCCGTAGGCCCGGGCGTCGAGTCGCGTCGCACGGGCGGTCGAGGGCCGGAGGTCGCAGCCGCATGAACATGTCTCACCCGCTCGAGATGCTCACGGGCGACGAGATCAAGCGCGCGGTCGAGATCGTGCGCGCGTCGGGCCGGGTTCCCGAAGGCGCGTTGTTCGCGCACATCGTGTTGCACGAGCCGCACAAGGACGAGATCGAGAGCTGGGCGCCGGGTGAGCCCGTCGAGCGGCGCGTCCGTCTCGTGATCGTGCCCGGTCCGGGCATGCTCCTCAACGAAGTGGTCGTCTCGGTCACGAACGGCGCGGTCGTCGAGTGGATCGACCACAGCGACATGCGCCCCACGTTGCTGATGACCGAGTCGATCGGCGCGATCTTCACGACGAAGGCGCACCCGGAGTACATCGCCGCGCTCGCCCGGCGGGGGATCACCGATCTCGACGACGTGCAGATCGATCCGTGGCCCGCGGGCACCTTCGGTTACGACTGCGAGGAAGGTCGCCGCATCACACGGTGCATCTCGTTCCTGCGCACCGAAAAGACCGACAACGGGTACGCGCGTCCGATCGAGGGGCTCATCGTCCACTTCGACATGGCTGCGAACGAAGTCATCGAGGTCATCGACCACGGTGTCACCGCGTTGCCGCGTCACCCGGCGAGCTATTACGCCGAGGACCAGCCGCACCTGCGCGAGGGGCTGAAGCCGATCTCGATCACCCAGCCCGAAGGGCCGAGCTTCACCGTCGACGGCAACCGGATCGAGTGGCAGAACTGGGACTTCCGCATCGGCTTCGATCCGTTCGAGGGTCTCGTGCTCCACCAGATCGGCTACGCCGACAACGGCCGCCGCCGGTCGATCCTCCATCGGGCGTCGATCTCGGAGATGGTCGTGCCCTACGGCGATCCGGGCCCGCTGCACGGCTGGAAGAACGCGTTCGACGCGGGCGAGTGGGGCCTCGGCCGCATGACGCAGCCACTCACGCTCGGCTGCGACTGCCTCGGCGAGATCCACTACTTCGACGCGACGCTCGCGAACGAGCAGGGCAAGCCGTGGGTGATCAAGAACGCGATCTGCATGCACGAGGAGGACTACGGCATCCTCTGGAAGCACGTCGACCTGCTCGGTGGCCGCAGCGAGGTGCGCAGGAGCCGGCGCCTCGTCGTCAGCTTCGTCGCAACCGTCGGGAACTACGAATACGGCTTCTACTGGTACTTCTATCTCGACGGCAACATCCAACTCGAGGTCAAGCTCACGGGCATCGTGTCGCCGATGGCGATCGAGCCGGGCACGCAGCCCGCGTTCGCGAACGTGATCGCCGAGGGTGTCGCGGCGCCGCACCACCAGCACCTCTTCAACGCCCGTCTCGACTTC
>CAZLEC010000755.1:0-2262 GCA_964558245.1 uncultured Burkholderiales bacterium
CGTACGAGCAGAAGCCGTACCGCCGGGTGCTCATGGAGACGTGGGGCGCGTCGGTCGTCCCGTCGCCGGTCGACGATCCGACCCATCCCGGATCGCTCGGCGCCGCCATCAGTGACGCCGTACGCGACGCCGCGCCGCGGGCCGACACGCACTACTCGCTGGGCTCCGTGCTCAACCACGTGCTCCTGCACCAGACCGTCATCGGCATCGAGGCCAAGGAACAGCTCGCGCTCGCCGGCGAGAGTCGGCCCGATGTCGTGATCGGCTCGTGCGGCGGCGGGTCGAACCTCGGGGGGATCGCGCTGCCGTTCATGACCGACTCGGCTGTTCGCCTGCTCGCAGTCGAACCGGCGTCGTGCCCCACGCTCACGGGCGGCAAGTTCGACTACGACTTCGGCGACACCGCCATGACCACACCCTTGCTGCCGATGTTCACGCTCGGTCACGACTTCGTGCCGCCCTCGATCCACGCGGGCGGTCTGCGCTACCACGGCGACTCGCCGATCATCTCGCTGCTCGTGAAGTGCGGCCGGATGGAAGCGGTCGCGTACCCACAGGGCAAGACGTTCGAGGCGGCGGTGCAGTTCGCGCGTACCGAAGGGAAGATCCCGGCTCCGGAGACCGGCCACGCGATCCGCGCCGCGATCGACGAAGCCCTCGCGGCGAAGGAGGCCGGTGAGGAGCGCGTGATCCTGTTCAACTACTCCGGCCACGGCTTCCTCGACCTCCAGGCCTACGACGACTACAACCACGACCGTCTGATCGACGCGTGAGGGCCGGGTAGCGGCGCGTGTTCGTCAAGATCTGCGGCATCACCAACGAGGACGACGCGCTGCTGGCGGTCGCGCTCGGCGCCGACGCGTTGGGCTTCGTGTTCGCCCCCAGCCGCCGGCAGGTGAAGCCCGACGCCGTGCGCGACATCGTGCGGCGTTTGCCCCCCGAGGTCATGACCGTCGGGGTGTTCCGCGACGATCGGCCGGCCCACGTCGTCGACGTCGCCTCGCGCGTCGGGCTCCATGCCGTGCAGCTGCACGGTCGTGAGCCCCGCTCGGAGGTGCAGTGGGTGCGCGAGCGGGTGCGCTTCGTGATCCAGGGATTCGCCGCCGGTGACCCGTCGCTCTCCGCGGCGGCCAACAGCCCGGCCGACGTGATCTTGGTCGACTCGCCCGACCCGGGTTCCGGCCGGGTCTTCGACTGGCGGCTCGCCGAAGGCGCTCCGAGTGGCGTGCGCCTGCTCATCGCCGGCGGTCTGACCGCACACAACGTCGGCGACGCGATCCGGGTGCTGCGTCCGTGGGGTGTCGACGTGTCGAGCGGCGTCGAGGCCGCGGCGGGTCGCAAGGATCCCCGCAAGCTGCGCCAGTTCATCGAGGCCGCGCGCGCCGCGGCGGCCGAGATCGGCGACACGACCGTCGATCTCACCCGCGACGAGCACGGCCGGCACGATCGCGGGTTCGACGACGCCGACGACGACGGCACCCGCCCGTTCGACTGGCAGCTCGACGACTGAGCCCGTCGGGGATCGGTGCGCCGCTCGCCGTCCGGATTCACAGCGGTCTGTCACACGCTCGACCCCTAACATGACCCGACTCGTTCCCGTGTCGCGGGCCGCGTGCCCCTCCTCCCACAACGAAGCAGGAGTCGAGACATCGATGTCAGTCCCGCCGCGCGGTACCTCCGTGCACCTCGAGGAGCCCGGTCCGGAACCCGAGGGCCTCGGCCGGTTCGGCGAGTTCGGCGGGAGGTTCGCGCCCGAGACGCTCGTGCCCGCGTTGGCGCGGCTGGAGACCGACTTCCGCGACGCGTGGGCCGACGACGCGTTTCGCGACGAGTACGCGTCGCTCCTGTCGAGCTACGTCGGCCGGCCCACGCCGGTCACGGAATGCTCGCGACTCTCGGAGCGGCTCGGCGTGCGCGTGTTCCTCAAACGCGAGGATCTCGCGCACACGGGTTCCCACAAGATCAACAACGTGCTCGGGCAGTGCCTGCTCACGCGGCGGATGGGCAAACGGCGCGTGATCGCGGAGACGGGCGCCGGGCAGCACGGTGTTGCCGCGGCGACGGGCGCCGCGCTGTTCGGGCTCGGCTGCACGGTCTACATGGGCGCGGTCGACGTCGAGCGTCAATCGCTCAATGTGTGGCGCATGAAGCTGCTCGGCGCCGACGTCGTCCCGGTGCAGTCGGGGAGCGCGACCCTCAAGGACGCGGTCAACGAGGCGATGCGCGCGTGGGTCGAGGCGGTCGAGTCGACGCACTATTGCA
>CAZLEC010000756.1:0-2260 GCA_964558245.1 uncultured Burkholderiales bacterium
AGCTCGTAGCCCCAGTTCATGAACGCGCCCTCGGTGAACTTCTGGATGTTGCCCTTGTGCACGAGGGTCACCGACTTGCGGCCCTTCTCCACCGCGTACTTGATCGCGGCGCGGATCAGGCGCTTCGAACCGGTCTCCGAGATCGGCTTGATGCCGACGCCGGAGTCTTCGCGGATGTCCCAACCGAACTGGTCCTTGAGGATCGCGATGAGGCGCTTCGCCTCCGGCGTGCCCTCCTCGACCTCCAAGCCGGCGTAGATGTCTTCCGTGTTCTCACGGAAGATCACCATGTCGACCTGCTCCGGGTGCTTCACCGGAGAGGGCACGCCCTGGAACCAGCGCACGGGGCGCAGGCACACGTAGAGGTCGAGCAGCTGGCGCAACGCCACGTTGAGCGAACGGATGCCCCCGCCGACGGGCGTGGTCAACGGGCCCTTGATGCCGATGAGGTAGTCGCGGAACGTGTCGACCGTCTCGTCGGGCAGCCACGAGCCGGTGGCGTCGAACGCCTTCTGCCCGGCGAGCACTTCCTTCCAGGCGATCGTCTTGCCGTGCTTCGCGGCCGCGGCGTCCATGACGAGCTGCGCCGCCGGCCAGATGTCGACACCGGTGCCGTCACCCTCCACAAAGGGGATGATCGGCTCGTCGGGAACGACCAGCACACCGTTGGACATCGTGATCTTGTCAGCCATGGCCGACAAGCTACCGGCTCGCCCCGGCGCGTCCCGACCCGCGAGCGATGCTCAGCCGACGCCGAGATGGGGAGCGATATCGGAGGCCGCGGGCTTCACGTCGGTCTTGACGTCGGCGTGTACGTGCGATCGCACCGCGTTCGGCGTGGTGACCGGCGTCTTGTCGAGGCCCGCGTTCGCGAGCGTCTGGTTCACCACCGACGACTGCACGATGATCTCGACCCGCCGGTTGCGAGCCCGACCGGCGGCCGTTGCGTTCGACGCGACGGGATCGCGCGACCCCAGACCCTCCGGGAAGAGCTGCGACTCCGGCAGACCGAGTGACATGAAGTACTCGGCGACCCGGTCGGCGCGTGCGCTCGAGAGCTCGAGGTTCGACGGGTATACCGAGGTGGAGATCGGCTCCGGGTCGGTGTAGCCGACCACGAGCACCGGATTGGGAACCGAGTGCAACGCCTCGCCCACGAGTTGGAGCAACGGGTCGCCGGCCTTGCGCAGCGAAGCCGATCCGCTGTCGAACAAGACCTTGTCGGTCACGAGGGTGACGACCAGACCGCGCGACTGGAGCTGGGTGTTGATGTCGCGGCTGAACCCGCCGGCCCGCGCGCTGGCATCGATCTTCTGCTGCACCTGCTTCAGCGTGTCGGCTTGCTGCGCCTTGGCGTTCTGGAGCTGATCGGTCGCGTTCAACAACTGGGCGAGCTGGGTCGCGGTCAGGATGTTGTTGCTCGCGACGAGGCTGCCCCCGGAGCCCGGACCGTTGCCGTAGCCGTTGCCCGGGATCGGCGAGCTGTCCTTGGGGTTGGAACCCGCGAACACCGACGAGTCGAGCTTGCCCCCGCCGAGGGCCTGGTTGAATCCGAGCGCGAGGTCCTTGAACTTCGACGTGTTCACGGTGGAAATCGCGAACAGGGCGATGAACATCGCCATCAGCAACGTGAGCAGGTCGGCGTAGGGAATGACCCACGCCTCGTGATTCACGTGCTCTTCGTGCTCCTCGGGGAGCCCACTATCGCCGGACATCGTGCGTGCATCTACCGGCTACGCGGCTTCGGCTTCAGCCGGAGGCGCAGACGATGCGGGCGTCACGACGACTTCCTCACGCTCCGACGGCGGAACGTGCGACTTCAGGAGCTCCTCGACCACCCGGGGGCTCACGCCGGCCTGGATCGCCATGATCCCTTCGACGATCAGAAGCTTGTGCGCGATCTCTTCGGCCGACAGCTGCTTCAACTTGTTGGCGAACGGCAGGAAGACGGCGTTGGCGAGGAACACACCCCAGAACGTCGCGACGAACGCGCCGGCGATGCCCGCTCCGACCTCGGTCGGCTTCGACAGGTTGGCCATCGTCGCCATCAGACCGAACACCGCACCGATGATCCCGAACGTCGGCGCGAACACGCCGGCCTGGGTGCACCAGCCCTGACCGACCTTGTGCCGGTCACGCAGCGCGCTGATCTCCGAGAGGAGCGTCTTCTTCAACGCCTCGGGGTCGGTGCCGTCGACGGCGAATTCGATGCCCTTGCGGAAGAACGGGTCTTCGATCGACTTCGCCTCGTCCTCGAGCG
>CAZLEC010000757.1:0-2257 GCA_964558245.1 uncultured Burkholderiales bacterium
CATCACCGACCTCATCACCACGCCCGGGCTGATCAACACCGACTTCGCCGACGTGAAGATGATCCTCACCAGCGCGGGCTCCGCGTTGATGGGTGTCGGCTACGCGTCGGGCGATGGGCGTGCCGTCACCGCGGCGCGCGCCGCGATCTCGAGCCCGCTGCTCGAGGCGAGCATCGAAGGTGCGCGCGGGATCCTCCTCAACGTGAGCGGGCCGTCGGATCTCGGGCTGTTCGAGCTCAACGAGGCCGCCGAGATCATCGGTCAGGCCGCGCATCCCGACGCGAACATCATCTTCGGCGCGGTGATCGACGACGCGCTCGGGGACGAGGTCAGGATCACGGTGATCGCCGCGGGCTTCGACCGTTTCGAGGGCGAGCAGCGACCCGGCGCCCGCGGGCGCGCGTCGAGCCCGCTCGGTCTCGACGGCGACGAGGATTCGCTCGCGGGCGAAGACGCGCTCGACCTCGGCGACGACGACTTCGACGTCCCCGAGTTTCTCCGCTGAGGAGTCGCGACGCCGGACGCGGCGAAGCCGCCCGGTCCGAGGCGAATCCGACCGTGGTGGCGCACCTGAACGTAGGAGTTGTCGCGCTGGGGCCCGCTCGGGTCTGGTGCAGTGATCGCCACGGCGGGGTCTCGGCGCCGCCGTACGACTCGTGCAACGTCGGCGACCAGGTCGGTGACGATGTCGACGCGGTTGGCGCGAACCGGGTAGCCGTCGCGACTGCGGCCCGACTCGTCGAACCGACGCGTTGGGTGTGGATGCGCCAGGTGCACGGCGCGGGCGTGCACGTGGCGACCGGGCCGACCGGGCCGGTTCCTCCCGAGGCGGATGCCGCGGTCACCGCGGCGCGCGGGCTGCCGCTCGCGGTGATCACTGCCGACTGCGCGCCGATCGCGCTCGCGTCCGACGACGCGGTCGGCGTCGTGCACGCCGGGCATCGCGGGCTCGGCCTCGGGGTCGTCGAGGCCGCGGTCGGCGCGCTCCGCGAGATCGGCCACGGACCGGTGCGCGCGTTCCTGGGCCCCTGCATCGGCCCGGAGCACTACGAGTTCGGCGCCGCCGACCTCGCGCGTCTCGTCGCACGGTTCGGACCCGAGGTCGAGGGGCGCACGCACGACGGGCGGCCGGCGCTCGACATCCCGGCGGCGGTACGCCTTGCGCTCGCGCGTTGTGGTGTCGACGAGCTGAGCATCGCGGGTGTGTGCACAGCGGCGTCGAGTGACTATTTCTCCTACCGGCGCGACGGTGTGACCGGTCGCCAGGCCACGGTCGTGGTGCGCTGATGGCCGACGTCGCGTCGCGCCTCGCGGAGGTTCGCGAGCGCATCGGTGCGGCTGCGCGCGCCGCCGGGCGCGACCCGAGCGCGGTGACGCTCGTCGCGGTGTCGAAGGAGGTCGACGCGTCGGCCGTGCGGGCGGCGGTCGCGGCCGGCCAACGCGACTTCGGCGAGAACCGCGCCCAGGAGCTCGCCCGGAAGGTCGATGCGCTCGCCGCCGACGCCGAGCCGCTCGTGTGGCACTTCATCGGCCGTCTGCAGCGCAACAAGGTCAAGCAGGTCGCACCCGCGGTCGCGCTGTGGCACTCCGTCGACCGATCGGAGATCGGTGAGGCGATCGCGCGGTACGCGCCCGGCGCGCGCGTGCTGATACAGGTCAACGTCGCCGGCGAGGAGCAGAAGGGCGGCTGCCGAGCTCAGGATGCGCCGGCCCTGCTCGGCTCGTTGCGTGCGCTCGGGCTGCAGGTCGAGGGCCTGATGACCGTGCCCCCGCAGCTCGGCGATCCGCGGCCGCATTTCGTCACGCTGCGGGAGCTCGCGGCGCGCCTCGGCGTTGCGACGCTGTCGATGGGGATGAGCGGCGACTTCGAGGCCGCGATCGCCGAGGGGGCGACCCTGGTGCGGGTCGGGACCTCGGTGTTCGGGCCCCGCCCGGCGATCCCCGGATCCGGCGATACCGCCACCGGTACGGGCAGCTCGGGGCCCTGATCTGCGCCGCTCGGCGGCGATCTGCGACGATAGGCTCTGGCACCAGAGCGTTGCCGTGAACAATTTGCCGAGTGCCCAGTGGCACGAGCCGCGGGCATCGGGAGGAAGTCATGTCGGTTTTTCGCACGGCGATGGTTTGGTTGGGCCTCGTCGACGACGACGAGTACGACGCGCAGGACGATCAGTACTACCTCGACGAGGAGTACGAAGAGGCCGCGCCCGCGCCCGCCGTTGCCGCGGCGCCCGCGCGGCCGAGCCCGGCCCGGGTC
>CAZLEC010000758.1:0-2255 GCA_964558245.1 uncultured Burkholderiales bacterium
GCGCTAATCGCCGTACCCCAGATCGCCTCTGCTATGGCTGCGCCAAATCGGGAATCGGTGGTGCGGGCGGATCCGCGGCGTGCCGCGCGAGCCGGCCGTCGGCCGCGTCGAGCCAACGGATCACCGAGTCGAGCCGGAACAACTCGGCGTCGACCACCATCAAGAACCCGATCTCGTGCTCGGCCGCGTCGTCCTTCAGGCGCGTCCACTGCTGCATGAGCTCCACGACGTAGCGCCGGTGCACCTGCACCACGTCGCGCACGTCGACACCGGGCAGCCGCAGCGCGACCAGGACCTTGATCACCAACTCGTCGCGCGGCGGCGACGTCATGTCGGGCGGCGTTCGCAGCCATGTGGCCAACTCCGCCGCGCCCTCCGGGGTGATCCGGAAGCCGCGCTGGGGGCCGTCCTCACCGTCGCCGTCCGACTCGACGAGCCCGTCGCGCTCGAGTCGCTGCAACGTCGTATATACCTGGCCGACGTTGAGCGGCCACACCTCGCCCGTGCGGTCCTCGAACTCCTGGCGAAGCTGCAGCCCGTACTTCGGCCCGTCGCTCAACAGCGCGAGCAGGGCGTGACGGACGCTCATCGGGCGTGTTCTCGAAGTAGCATACTCGGTATACTACGAAGTTCCCCGGCGTCCCGCAAGGGGTCTGCCCCGCGCGCTACACACCCGGCGCCGACCAGGAGTGCAGCATCTGCACGTAGTTCGCCCGTTCGAAGGCCGCGGGATCGCCCGAGGTGGCCTGGGTGGCGCTCCCCCGCATCTGGCGCACCGCCTCGTAGTCGTGTTCCGCCATCCAGGCCGTCAACTCCGCTTCGACGACGCGGAGACGCTCCGGCCCGTGCCGGAGCACGGCCGAGGTGAGCATCGCGACATCGGCGCCGACCATGATCGCCTTCACGACATCCGCCCCGGCATGGATCCCCGAGGTCGCGGCGATCGACACGTCGGCTCCGAGTTGCGGGCGCAGGATCGCGATCCAGCGCAGCGGCAGGCGCAGCTCTCCGGGCTGGCTCAACTCCACCCGGTTGACGACCTCGAGCGTCTCGAGATCGAGGTCGGGTTGGTAGAAGCGGTTGAACAGCACGAGACCGTCGGCACCGGCGTCGACGACACCCCGGGCGAAGTTCGCCATCGCCGAGTAGTAGGGGCTGAGCTTGACCGCGAGCGGGATGCCGAGCGCACCGCGCACGGTACGGATGATGTCGAGATCGGCGCACTCCCAGTCGGCAGCGCCCCGCTCGGGATCCGCGGACACGTGATACAGGTTCAGCTCCAGCGCGTCGGCGCCGGCCTGCTCGATGAGCGCGGCGTGCCGGGCCCAGCCGCTGTTGCTCGTGGCGTTGAGGCTCGCGATCACCGGCACCGACGACTGCGCCTTCAGTCCCTCGATCAACGCCAGATAGCGATCGCTCACGGTCGCGAAGCCCTCGACGGTCGGGAAATAGTCGAGCGCCTCGGCGAAGTTCCCGGAACCGGCTTCCAACGCCCGGTTGAGCTCGATCTCTTCGTGGAGGATCTCCTCCTCGAACAGGCTCGGCGCGACGATCGCCGACGCGCCCGCCTCTTCCACCAACCGCGCGGTCGCGAGCTCACCGTTGAGGGGCGAAGCCGAGGCGACGATCGGGGTGCGCAGGTCGAGGCCGAGATACCGGGTCGAGAGGTCGATCATGCCGGGTCCTCGTTCTCGTAGCGGTACCCCGCGTCGTTCTCCACCTCTTGGGCGACCGCGGGATCGACGTGACCGCCGTGTGAAACGGTGCGGTGCATCGCCGCGAGCTGCTCGTAGTACCGCCAGCGCTCGTCGATGTCCGACTGGAGCAGGTGTGACAGCTCGCGAGCGCGAGCCGGGTCGGTGCGTTCGAGGATCGCGTATCGGGCTTCCGTCGCGATGAAATCACGCACGGCAATCGAAGGCTTCTTCGAGTCGAGCTTGAAGGGTTGGCCGTCGTCGGTCTCGGTCGGCTGGAACCGGTACAGCGGCCAGTAGCCGCTCTTCACCGCGTCCTTCTGATGCGTCATCGACTTCGACATGTCGATGCCGTGCGCGATGCAGGTGCTGTACGCGATCACGAGTGACGGGCCCGGCCACGCGTCGGCCTCCAGGAGCGCCTTGGTCGTCTGGAGCTCGTTTCCCCCCATCGCGACCTGCGCGACGTAGACGTTGCCGTAGGCGCGCGCGATCGCGCCGAGGTCCTTCTTCGCAGTGCCCTTCCCGGAGGCCGCGAACTTCGCCACCGCGCCGCGCTGG
>CAZLEC010000759.1:0-2253 GCA_964558245.1 uncultured Burkholderiales bacterium
CACATCTCGCACGAGAAAAGGACGCGCGAACACAAGATGTTCGGTCTACGAAGGCATCGGCACCTCATGACAGGGTCTCACACGTTTTGAGACGCTCTCAGATGCTCTCAGACTCCCCCGAAGGCCCGCGAGGGCGTCGAGGCCGGACTTCATCCGAGCCCGATCGCCGAACCGTCGGCCGGCGTCGGATTCTCGGGGAGCGCGACGGTGCCGCTCCACGCGATCAGCTGGTTCCCGGTCCACACGATCGCGCTGCCGGCCCGCGAGTTGAGCGGAGACGCGCCCGCGTCGATCGTCGTCCAGCGGTTCGTCGAGACGCGGTACACCGCGAGCCGCGTCGCGCCGCAGCCGACGACGTACGCGTCGGCGCCTTCGAGCCACGCCGACTGCGAGTAGAAAGGCGTCACCGGTACGCACGACACGGCCGGGCCCTTCGTCCAGGTGCCGTTCGGGACGTCGTAGCGGACGATGCGCTCGGCGCCGCGCGACGTCGCGTCGAACACGACGTCGGATGCGGTCGAGCCGACCGTCGCGATCGGAAGGCTCGGCGCGTGGCTCAGGTCGAGCTGGTGCACGGCGTCGGCGCTCGGGTCGTACTCGAGGAAGATCGCGTGCTCGTGCCGGCATGCGGAGCCGAGCTGCGCGCAATCGCTGACAGTGCCGCTCGCGTACACGCGGCCACCGACGACCACCGCGCGGCCGAGTCGGAGACCGGCCAGCGCGTCGAACGCGTGCAGCTGCCGCCACGCGCCCGTCGACGGATTCACGGCGGCGGCGACCGGCCGCGCGAACTGATCGCCGCTCGTTCCACCGAGCAGCAGCAGCTCGTGCCCGGTCCACGCGCTCGCGTATCCCTCACGCGCGCCGAGCGGACCCTTCGGGAGGCGCTGCCACGTGTCGCTCGCGGGGTCGTACGTCGCGCCGACCGCCGGACCGTCGGACGAGTTGCCCGCCCAGAACACCGCACGGGCGCCGGTCCACACCGCCGCGTTGCCCGCGTCACCGAGCACACCGCTCGGCGGCGACGCGATCGCACGCCACTGACGCGTCGTCGGGTTATAAGCGGCGCCGTCGGACGCGGCGCTCGGCGTTCCGCTGCCGCGCGCGACACCTCCCCACACGACCATCTCCCGGCCGGTCCACACCGCGCCCGCCGCGATGCGCCCCGCGATCGGCGCCGCGGGCAACGGTGCCCAGTGCGCGGCGGGAACCGCAGGAGTCGTCGTCGACGCCGCGGTCGACGTCGTGATCGACGACGTCGTGATCGACGACGTCGTGATCGACGACGTCGTGATCGACGACGGGGGCTTCGAGGAGCTCGAGCACGCGCCGATCGCGAGCCCGAGCGCGGCGATCGAGACGACGGGCAGGGCGCGGGTGCGGCTCATGGTGCGCACGTTCGTCGCGCGCCGGCCGGTTCGACAGGGTCGAAATTCCCGGCGGACGCGGCGAAAGGTCACCTCCCCGAGTTGACGCGGCTTGGCATCGTCTGACACAATCTCAGACATCTTCACATGGTTCTCCACGGAAGGGAGTCGCCTCGATGCCGACCGCCATCACCGTCATGCCCTGGCCCGATCCCGTGCTCGACGTGCTGGGTCACGATCCTCGCTCGTGGTACGCCGAGACCTTCTGGCTGCCGACACTCGGGCCGACTGCGCTGTTGTTGCTGCGCCACCTCGCCGACCGTTTCGAACGCACACCCGAAGGCGTGCAGCTCCCGGTGGCCGACACCGCGGCCGCGCTCGGCCTCGGCGCCCGCGACGGCGCCAGCTCGCCACTCATGAAGAGCCTCGGCCGGCTCCACCAGTTCGAACTCGCCTGCACCAAGAACGAGACCACCATCGCGGTGCGCCGCACGCTCCCACCCGTGCACCGCCGCCATGTGCGCCGCCTCCCCGTCGTGCTGCAGTCGAAGAACGAAGAGTGAATCGCCGGCCAGCGCGCCGCGCCCGTGGAGCTCGCCCGCCGCCGCGCCCGCCGCGTCGCGCTCATGCTCTTAGCCCAAGGCGAGACCCTCGACACCGTCGAACGCGCATTACACGTCGCCGGCTTCCACCCCGCCCTCGCGCACGAAGCCGTGCGCTGGGCCCGCGACCGCCAACACGAGCTCGACGACGACGCCGCCCTCGCGTCCCTCGCCGCCGCCCCCGACCCCGCCGCCTAACCCGTTCCGGCGTGGATATCAGTACCTCAGCGGGCTGATATCCACGCCAGAACGACATGGAAAGAACGTCCTTACCGACCGCCGTC
>CAZLEC010000760.1:0-2242 GCA_964558245.1 uncultured Burkholderiales bacterium
TTCTATGACCGTCCCGACCACGAGTCGGTGGCTCTTCCCGACCGGCCGGCCGTCGACCACGATCGCGTCGCGGGCGAGGAGCACCTGCACGTCGGCGCGGCTCCAACCGGTGAGCAACGCGACGGCCCGGTCGATGCGCTCGCCTTCGAGGGCGGCGGGCACCTCGATGGGCTCGTTCACCGGGGAACCGACGGCGGCGCGCGCAGCGAACGCAAGACGAGCAGGATCGCGCCGATCGTCACGCAGGAGTCGGCCACGTTGAACACCGGCCACCACCCGACCGCCACGAAATCGACGACGTGGCCCCGCATGAACCCGGGGGCGCGAAAGAAGCGGTCGCTCAGGTTCCCCAACGCACCGCCGAGCACCAGGGACAACGCGATCACGAGCACCCGGTCGGTCGTGCCGCGCAGCACGCGGACCAGCACGAGCGTGACGATGATCGCCCCCACCGCCAGTACCGGCGTCATCCCCTGGAACCGGCTGAACGCGCTGCCGCCGTTGCGAGTGAGGCTCAGCTCGACGGTATCGCCGATCACGTGCTTCGGACCGTCGGCGAGGTTCGCGACGGCCCACGCCTTGGTGAGCTGATCGATCACGACGATCGCCGCGATCCCGCCTACCACCCAGCCGGTTCGGCCGGCGCCCTTGGTCGGCACGTTCGAGTGGGGGCCTCGAACGCCTTCGCTCAACGGCGCCGCTCGCCCCGAGCCTTGCACTTCACGCACTGCACCGCCCACGGGAGCACCTCGAGGCGCGCGAGTGGGATGCGATCGCCGCAGGTGATGCACAGACCGAACGTGTTCTCCGACATCTGCCGCAGTGCGCGCTCGATGTCCTCGACCGTTTGGCGAGCCGTCGCCGACAGCGCGAGGTCGCGTTCGCGCTCGACGTTGACGGTGTCGCCCTCGCCCGACTCCTCGTCGAACTGGGTGTCGCCCTGCTCGCGCTCGCTGGCGAGGAGATCGGCCTCGGCCGCGAGCTCGTCGGCCTGACGCAGGTGCCGGGCGCGCTCGGTCTCGAGTCGCTCCCGGAGCTTTTGGAGCGTGCTCGGCGCCAGCGGCGGCGGCAGCTTCTTCTTGGGCGGCGGCTTCGGCGCGGGTGGCGCCTTCACGGGCGCGGCTTTGACCGGCGCGGCTTTGACCGGCGCGGCTTTGACCGGCGCGGCCTTCGCGGCGACCTTCGCCGGGCCCGCCTTCACCGCAGCCGCCTTGGCCGGCGCGGCCTTCTTCGCGGCCGGCTTGGCCGCGGCCTTCGCCGCCACGGGCTTCTTGGGGGGAGACTGCTTCACTGCCGGCTTCGCTGCTTTCTTTCCGGCGGCCTTCTTGGCGGCCGGCCGCGGTGCGGCCTTGACCGGCGCCTTCTTCACGGCTTTCTTGGCCGCCGGCTTGACGGCGGCCTTCTTGACCACCTTCTTTGCCACCTGGGCCGCCTTCTTCGCGGCCGGCTTGGCGCCCTTGTGCGGGGCCGCCTTGGACGCGCCCTTCTTCGTCGTCGAGCGGGCCGGGCTGGGCATCGCGTCCTTCCCTCGCTGCTAGACAGCCGGCTCTTCCGCCGACCGACCCTTCACCGAGGCAGGCCCCGGAAGGAGCGGGAGTGTAGCTGCCCGATGCACGCCCTCAGGTCATATCCCCTGGTCGGCCCCAGATCCGGGGCATCGGAGACGAGCTCAGACGTATACCCACACCGTCGCGGAGATGGGCATGATGTTGTTGGCCCAGATGAAGTCGATCGCCGCGTCGGAGACGCGCACGCAACCGTGCGACGCCGGATAGGGCGGCACGTCGGTGTAGCCGTGCACCGCGATCCCCGTGTCGGTGAAGTAGCGGGGCCGGTACAGCTCCCCGAGCGGGCTCTTGTCGAAGCCGTCGACCGCGCGGATGACCTGGAACATTCCCTCCGGGGTGTGCGCCGAGTAGCCGACCCCGTCGAGCGTGTACGGATGGTCCGACCCCGATGAGGCGTTGAACACCCACTCTGCGTGCCCGCCGTTGGCGACGAAGAGCACCTGCCGGGTCTTGTCGACCTCGATCACGTAGCCGCTCGTGGAGCGTGGGACCGGGCGAACCGCGACGCGCATGCGGTTGTGGGTCGCGGCGTCGACCACTCCGGTGCGGGGCAGGTTCTCGTACTTCTGGAAGGCCCACACCGCCTGTTGGGTGAGCGAGTCGAACACACCGGTCGTGCCGGGAAGCCAGTAGCCGAGCGACAACAACCGCGACTGGATGCCCACCACCGCCGC
>CAZLEC010000761.1:0-2238 GCA_964558245.1 uncultured Burkholderiales bacterium
CGAACAACAAGCAGGACTGGACCGAGGATCCGCTCGCCGATCTCGACCGCATCAAGCGGCAGCAATACTTCTTGCGCAGCCTCGGTCAGACCGCGCTCGAGCACGGAGCATCCAACCCGCTCACGGCGTTCCATCTGGCCGGTGCGGTCGCGTCGAGCCTCACCGGCGACCGCACGCTGAGCAACGACGACCTGAAGTCGCTCGTGCGCGTCTTCCGCGGGCTCGATCCGGCATCGGTCGAGATGACGACGCTGCCGGTCACGGCCGCGACCCCGAGCAGCCCGCTCGTCGTCGACCTGGTGAAGGCCGCGCCGGTCCTTGCCCGGCTCAAGGACCTGAAGAACCCGGTGGCGCTGCCCCAGGTGGTCTCGCCTTCGAAGGTGAAGGTCGTGGTGGTCGACGGTTCCGGCGTGAAGGGCCGCGCCGAGAGCGTGGCGGCGGCGTTCCGTGCCCACGGGTTCAAGATCGGTGGCGTAGGCGACGCGACTCGTTCCGACTTCGCCAAGACCCAGGTTCGCTACGGGTCCGGCGATGTGGCGAAGGGTTTCACGGTCGCGTTCTACGTCGGTACCGGGAACTACGTCGAGGGGCCCACGACCGCGCGGCTCGGCAACAAGACGTTGAAGGGCGACGTGCTCGTCGTGCTCGGGCGCGACTTCCCGCAGCTTCCGGGTGGGCTCGAACGACCGGTCCCGTCCACCACCACGACGGCGCACACGTCGACGAGCCGGCCCGCCGCGGCGACCAGCACGAGCACGTCGACGACCACCACGACGCTTCCCCAGTCGACGACCGATACCCGCTTCGTACCGACTGCGAAGAAGGGCATCGCGCCGCTGGTGGGCTGTCCGTAACCGCCGGGGTGCCCAGGAATTGGGCGCGCGCGTCGGTAGGGTAGGGGCTCCCTCATGACGCCTCCCCTGTCGTTGCGGGCGTTCGGGCACCGGGTGCTCGTCGCGCTCCTCATCTGTTCGGTCATGACCGCCGCGGTCTGGGTGGCGGTCATGCACGCCGAGAACGCCAAGATCGCGCAGATCCAGACCGTCGACATTCCCTCGGCGCTCCTGCGCGCGGGCGGCAACTACCTGATCATCGGCTCCGACACGCGTGCGTTCGTCGACAACGCGGCCGACGCCCAGGCGTTCGGGAGCAAGCAGAGCCAGACCGGCCAGCGTTCCGACACGATCATGGTCGCGCACATCGATCCGGGGAAGCGCACGGGCGTGCTCGTGTCGTTCCCGCGTGACCTCTGGGTGTCGATCCCCGGACACGGCATGTCGAAGATCAACGCCGCGTTCGCGTACGGCGGCGCGCAGCTCACGATCAGGACCATCGAGCAGGACTTCGACGTCCCGATCAGCCACTATCTCGAGGTCGACTTCGCGGGCTTTCGCGACATCGTGAACGCGATCGGGAGCGTACCGATCTACTTCCCGGCTCCCGCGCGCGACAAGAACAGCGGCCTCGCGATCCCGACGGCGGGATGTCACGACCTCTCCGGTGCGCAAGCGCTGGCGTACGTACGCTCCCGCTACTACCAGTACCTGTCGAACGGCCGATGGCAGTACGACCCGACCTCCGATCTCGGGCGCATCAAACGCCAGCAGTACTTCATCCGCTCGCTCTCACGCGCCGCGATCAAGACCGTGTTCTCCCACCCGTTGCGCGTCAACAAGGTCCTCGACAAGACGGTCTCGAGCCTCACGCGCGACAAGCTGTTGGGCGCCTCCGACGTGCGCAAGCTCGCGCTCGCGTTCCGCGACACCGACCCGAACGCGTTCCCGATGTACACGTTGCCGTCGACCCCGTCGACGGTCGACCGCCAGAGCGTGTTGCTGCTCGACGCGGCGCAGGCCGCGCCGACCCTCAACCGGTTGCGCGGCACGCCGCCGGTGAGCAAGACCGTGCCGAAGATCTCCGCGAGCACAGTGCGGCTCACCGTCGAGAATGGGTCGGGAGTGACCGGCGCGGCGACGAAGGCCATCAGCCGGCTGCGCACCGACGGGTTCCGGATCGCGGCGCCGGCGACCGACGCCGACCGCTCCGACTACGCGGTGACCGAGGTCCGCTACGCGCCGGGCGCCGAGACCAAGGCGCGCTTCGTGCTGGCCTTCCTGGGCGGTGCGGGCAAGGAAGTCGCGCTGGAATCGGCTCCGAGCGGGGTCGACGTCGTGTTGGTGCTCGGCCAGGACTTCCACCAGGTGACGATCCCGACGGCCGGCACGACGTGGTGATCAA
>CAZLEC010000762.1:0-2232 GCA_964558245.1 uncultured Burkholderiales bacterium
GCGCCTCGAGCACCTGGCCCACGTTCATGCGGCTCGGCACGCCGAGGGGGTTCAGGACGATGTCGACGGGTGTGCCGTCGGCCAGGTACGGCATGTCTTCGACCGGGAGGATCTTGGAGATCACACCCTTGTTGCCGTGGCGACCGGCGAGCTTGTCGCCCTCGCTGATCTTGCGCTTCTGGCCCACGTACACGCGCACCAGCTGGTTCACACCGGGCGGGAGCTCGTGGCCCTCCTCACGCGAGAACACGCGCACGTCGATGACCTTGCCGGTCTCGCCGTGGGGCACCTTCAGCGAGGTGTCGCGCACCTCACGCGCCTTCTCACCGAAGATGGCGCGCAGGAGGCGCTCCTCCGGCGTGAGCTCGGTCTCGCCCTTGGGCGTGACCTTGCCGACGAGGATGTCGCCGGGGCCGACCTCGGCGCCGATGCGGATGATGCCGCGCTCGTCGAGGTCCTTGAGGATGTCTTCGCTCAGGTTCGGGATGTCACGCGTGATCTCCTCGGCACCGAGCTTGGTGTCGCGGGCGTCGATCTCGTGCTCCTCGATGTGGATCGACGTGAGCACGTCGTCCTTCACCAGGCGCTCGCTCAGCACGATCGCGTCCTCGAAGTTGTGACCCTTCCAGGGCATGAACGCCACGAGCAGGTTCTTGCCGAGCGCGAGCTCGCCGTCCATCGTGGAGGGACCGTCGGCGAGCACGTCGCCCTTGCGGACCTGCTCGCCCGTGGAGACGATCGGCTTCTGGTTGATGCAGGTGCCCTGGTTGGAGCGCCGGAACTTGGCCAGACGGTGCGTGACCCGACCGTTCTTCTTGTACTCGACGGTCACGGTGTCGCCGGCGACGTCGATGACCTGACCGTCGTCGGCGGCGAGGAGCACGTCGCCCGCGTCGCGCGCGGCGCGTCCCTCCACACCGGTGCCGATGTACGGAGCGGTGGCCCGGAGCAACGGCACGGCCTGGCGTTGCATGTTGGCGCCCATGAGCGCGCGGTTCGCGTCGTCGTGCTCGAGGAACGGGATCAACGCGGTCGCGACCGAGGTGACCTGCTTCGGCGAGACGTCCATGTAGTGGACCTCGCCCGGCGCGACGTAGTCGATCTCGCCCCGGCCCGAACGCACGAGCACCCGCTCTTCGAGGAAGTTGCCCTGCTCGTCGACCCGGGCGTTGGCCTGGGCGATGATGTACTCGTCCTCGTCGTCGGCGGCGAGGTACGCGATCTCGTCGCTGACCCGGCCCTTCTCGACCTTGCGGTACGGCGTCTCGATGAACCCGAAGCGGTTGATCCGCCCGAAGCTCGCGAGGTAGCCGATGAGGCCGATGTTCGGGCCTTCCGGCGTCTCGATCGGGCACATGCGGCCGTAGTGGCTCGGGTGCACGTCTCGCACCTCGAAGCCGGCGCGCTCACGGGAGAGACCGCCCGGGCCGAGGGCCGAGAGGCGGCGCTTGTGCGTGAGACCCGCGAGCGGGTTCGTCTGGTCCATGAACTGCGACAGCTGCGAGGAGCCGAAGAACTCCTTGATCGCCGCGACCACCGGGCGGATGTTGATCAGCGTCTGCGGCGTGATCGCCTCGACGTCCTGGGTGGTCATGCGCTCGCGCACGACCCGCTCCATGCGGCTCAGGCCGACACGCAGCTGGTTCTGGATCAACTCGCCGACGGTGCGCACCCGGCGGTTGCCGAAGTGGTCGATGTCGTCGGGGAAGTAGCCCGCGTCGCGGTTGTGCAGCTTCACGAGGTACGAGACGGTCGCGAGGATGTCGGCCTTGGTCAGCGTGAAGTCACCGCTGCGGCCGTCGACGTTCGCGTCGGGGATGGTGAGGTCGAATCGCTTCAGGCCGAGGAGCGGGTACTCCTTCGACAGCTTCTTCGAGACCTTGTGCCGCCCGACCTTCGCCTGGTCGTAGCGCTTGGAGTTGAAGAACAGGTTCTCGAGCAGGGCGCGCGCGGAGTCGGGCGTGGGCGGTTCGCCCGGCCGGAGCTTGCGGTAGATGTCGATGAACGCCTCGTCGACCGTGGCGGTGTGGTCCTTCTCGAGCGTGTTGCGCATCGACTCGTAGGGCACGCCCTTCTCGTCGGTGATCAGCGCCAGGAGCTCCTCGTCGGTCTCGCCGAAGCCGAGCGCCTTGAGCAACACCGTGACGGGCTGCTTGCGCTTGCGGTCGATGCGCACATAGACGACGTCGCGCTTGTCGACCTCGAACTCGAGCCACGCGCCGCGGCTCGGGA
>CAZLEC010000763.1:0-2229 GCA_964558245.1 uncultured Burkholderiales bacterium
GCGAGCGGCCGCATCCGCCACCCCGCGTACCTCGGTCTCCGTGACGACAAGGCGGCCGGAGACGTCGTACGCGAGACGTGACGATCAGTTTCGGCGATCGAGCACGGCGCACTCGACGCACGTGCGCGCGGCCGGTTGCGCTCCGAGGCGCTCTCCCGGGATTTGGTACCCGCAGCGTTCGCAGACGCCGTAGCTCCCGCGCCGGAGCCGTTCGAGCGCCTCGTTGATCTCGGTGAGTTGCGTGCGCGCGCGCTCGACCATCGACGACAGTTGCGCCCGCTCGAACCCGACGGTCGCGCCCTCGGGATCGTGCTCGTCGTCGAGGTTGGCCGTGTCGGACGACGCGACGATCGCGTCGAACACGTCGAGCAGCTCGGCGACCCGCTGGGCCGTGCGCTCGCGCATGTCTCGAAGGGAAACTGCGGATTCAGCCATCACCACGCCGTACCCTGACTCTCCGCCCACGAACAGGTTTCCGCGGCGTCCGCCGAACGACGCGGCCCAAGCTTGGCACGAACGATTGACGCAGTTGTGTCAATGTTGTGGTGTCAGCGAGGTCGGAGATCCTCTACGATCTGGCGCAGGGATTCGACCGTTCGTTCGTATTCCCGAACCGAATCGTGCCGCCCGCGGTCGAAGGTGCTCGCCAAGAAAGCGAGCTCTCCGAGTAGTGCGACGGCCACGATGAGGACCAACGGCTGCTCCGGCCGAGCCTTCAGCGCACCCCGAGCGGGTACGGACGGCGCGGCCTGACGTCGTCCGACGGGAACGACGCCGGGAGGATCACGCCGTCGGAGAGGCGCCGCACGCGGCAGCTGTCGCGATCGACGGATACCACCTCGAACCCGGGCGCCCACCGGCCGTCGAAACGGGTCCGCACCTCGACCTCGCCCGGAGGTGCCGCCGGCGTCGTGTGCGGATCGGGGGCGAGATCAGCCACATCGAAGGACGCCATCCGTGAAACCTTCTTCCCGCAGTGCCACTGCCAAACTCGAACACGACCAAGTACCCCGGCGTGCGCGCGGCCAAACACCGGCCACGCAATGACAGCGCGCACCGCCGCTCGGGTGTACCGCGCGGGCGGTCGGGGCACTTGGGGAGAATGCTCCCGATGTCCCGGCCGCGGCTCGTGAGGTCGCACCGCGCCGGCGTCGTGCTGTTGATCGCAGCCGTTGCGCTCACCGCGTGCTCGGGTGGCGCCAAGCACCGTGCGTCGCCGTCGGTGCCGTCGTCGACCCAAGCGGGGGCGGCGGTACGCGTCACGCGTTTGCTCACCATCGGCTCGACCGACGTCCAGCGCGCGGGCGGCCGGGGAGTGGTGAACACCGCGACGCGGCACGCAGTGCTCGCCGTCGCCCAGCAATACGTCGACCGGGCGGTACTCGCCCCGTTGGAGACCGGCGCCATCGGGCGCGGGTACGCGTCGCTGTTCGTGCCCGGGATCCGTCCGGCCGCGATCGGTCCGGACGTGAACGCACTCACCGACCGCGTGATCGGTGCGACGAGCACCCTGAACGAGCAGTCGACGCCGGTGGCGTTGAGCGCGCTGGCCGACCAATCGGGCGCGTTGCTGTATCTGGCCACGCGGTTCAACGTGCAGGTGAAGGCGACGCGGCCCAGCGGGCCGATCGCGATCAATCGCAGCGTCGAGCTCACGTACGAGCGCGTCGGCACCACCTGGCTCGTCGCCGCGTACCGGATCAAGGTCACGCGCAGTGCGCCGGCGCCGGCCCCCGCGACCGGCGCCGCGCCCGCGAAGGCGTCGGCGGCCGCGTTCCGCGCGAGCGACAGCCCGTGACCGCGCGCACCGTTCGCAGGGTGCTCCTCGGGCTCGGGGTCGCGGTAGTTGCGTTCGTGATCGGGCTCACGGCGATCGCCGCCGCCCTGCTCGACGGCGCGCGCGTTCCGATCGTGTCGAGCGCGACGTACCTGCGCATCGAGAAGGTCGCTCGCCACGCGAGTGCGAATCGCGTCGTGCGAGGTCCGCAGCACCCGTTCTTCTTACTGCTCGTGGGGAACGACTCGCGTCCCGGTGTCGGCGGTGCCCGCGGCGACGCGTTGCACGTGCTCGGCGTGAATCCGGCACGGCACGAGGCGTCGATGATCGACATTCCTCGCGACACGTGCTGGCAGGGCGACAAGATCAACGTCGGGAACACGCACGGTCCGAGAGTGCAGGCCGACGACGTCGGGGGACTCCTCGGCATCAACATCGCCTACGTCGTCGAC
>CAZLEC010000764.1:0-2223 GCA_964558245.1 uncultured Burkholderiales bacterium
TCCATACGACCGACAATACAGAAGGGGTGAGACACCCAAACCCGCGAAAACCCGTCCTCCGTAAGAGTTTTTCGAGAGGATGGCGTTGGTGTTGTCGTTGCCGGTTTGACTCTGGGTGAGACGGGCTTCATGCCTTGTAAGTGAGCGGTCGACCGGCATCGAGAACGCCGGACGCGGCACCTGCCGGTCCGGACGAACGTGACCTCATAGGAGCGTGAAGGCTTCCCGGTTGATGTCCTGTCCGCCGTCCCGGCCCGCGGGTGCTCGACGAACACCTCGATGAGCTCGTTGCCGAAGCTGCCTCCCGCCCTCATCTCCAAGATCGGCGTCGGGACCGACACCGCCAGCGACGCCAACCAAGCTCTCTGGGCATCACTCTCGTCCGCATGGCCCACGACCCCGCAACCAACACCTACGTCGCACGAAGCCAAGCCGACGGCAAACGAAGCGCGAGATCATCCGCTGCCTCAATCGCTACATCGCCCGCGAGATCTACAACGCACTCCCATTGGCGGCCTGACCAACAGGAGCATCATCCAAACCCGCGACAACCCCGTAGTTATCGAGGCCTTCCTACGAGCGACGCGTTCCGTCCGTAGCGTGGTGCGACGCGCCCGCCGGGGAGGGTTCGATCGCGAAGTGCAGCGACCCCTTCGTCTGCTCGCCTCGGGCACGACTTCGGCATCACCTCCACGCGGCTCTACAGCACGATTCGGGGATCGGCGACGGCCTGGAGGATGTCGACCAGCGTGTTGATGACGACGTACACCGCGCCGAGCAACACAGTGACGCCGGCGATTGCGGGCAGGTCGGCCCGGTTGATGCTCTGGTACGTGTAGAGGCCGATGCCCGGCCAGTTGTACACGACTTCCACGACCATCACGCCGGCGAACATGAGCCCGACCTGCAATCCGCCCATCGACAACGCGGCGCCGGCCGAGTTCCTGATCGTGTGCCGCAGCAACACGACGCGTTCGCTCAGCCCTTTCGCGCGGGCCGTGCGCACGTAGTCGGACTGCAACGCGTTCGCGATGCTCGAACGGAGCACGCGTCCGACACTCACTGCCGGTACGAGCGCGACGGCGATGCTCGGGAGGATGAGATGCCTGATCGCATCGACGGTCACGCTCAGCCGGCCGTGGAGGAGCCCGTCGACGGTGAGCAGGCCTGTCGGGCCCGTCGGCGCGTTCAGGTACGACGTGCGCCCGGGCGCGGGCACCCAGTGCAGGTGGTTGTAGAAGAGCACGATGCCGAGAATCGCCGCGAGGAACGCGGGGATGGATCCGCCCGCGACGAGGATGAAGCGAAACACTCCGGCGCCGCGCCATCGCGCGGCCGACGCCACTCCGAGCAGGACGGCGAGCACCGCCGCGATCAACATGGCCGCCAACGCCAACTCGATGGTCGCGGGCAGCGCGTGGCCGAGATCCGTCGCGACGGGCTGGCGGGTGCGCAGCGACGTCTGCATGTTGCCGTGCAACAGGTCGACGACGTAGCGCACGTACTGCACCACCAGCGGCTTGTCGTATCCGAGCTTGTGGCTGGTGGCCGCGATCTGGGCCGGCGTGCTGTTGGCCCCGAGATAGTTGTGCACGGGATCGGTCGGCGAGAGTTGCTGCACCCCGAACACGATCGCGGTCAGCACCAGCAGGATGCCGAACATCGCCGCGATCCGCTTTGCGATCAGACCGCCCATGGCACCGATCCCTTCCGCATCATCCCGAGCCGAGGAGGTCGCGCAGGCCGTCGCCCGCGAGGTTGGCGACGAGCGCGAGCACGAAGATCGCGACGCCGGGGACCACTGCGATCCACCAGTCGGTGAGGATGTACTGGAGGCCGTGCGAGCTGTTCAGTGCCAGCTCCGACGACGGCCATTGCGCACCGAGGCCGAGAAACGACAGGATCGACAGCAAGAGGATGAGGTTCCCGACGTCGAGGCTCGCGGTCACGACCGTCGCCGGGATCGCGCCGGGGAGGAGATGCCTGGTCGCGAGGCGGAACCGGCCGACCCCACTGAGCCGCGCCGCTTCGATGTGCGGCCGCGCCGCGAGCGCCTTGATCTCCCCGCGAACGATACGGGCGTAGAACGGCCACCATACGATCGCCACCGCGATGAGCGTGTGATCGAGGCTGGGCCCGAGCGATGCGACCACCGCGATCGCGAGCAGGGGCGCCGGGAGCGCGAGGAAGACGTCGGTCAGCCGCATCAGCACGTTGTCGACC
>CAZLEC010000765.1:0-2223 GCA_964558245.1 uncultured Burkholderiales bacterium
GCTACGTGCTCGCGTACGCACCCGAGGAGATCACCCTCGCCGACATCGTCGCCGCGGTGGAGGGCCCTCAGCTCCCGCTCTCGGAGCACCCCGACCACTGCGAGGGCCACTGCGTGCTCCAGGAAGTGTGGGTCGGCGTCGACGAGGAGAGCCGCCACGTGCTCGAGCGCGTCACGCTCGCCGAGCTCGTCGAGCGCACCCGGGTGGGTCACGCCGCCGGCAAGCCCTGACTCCCGAACGTTGCGCGTTTGCCTCCGAATTTCGACGGCAAACGCGATCAGTTCGAGTGCCGGCCGGTCACGCGTTGGGGCGGAACACGACTTTGATCGCGTGCGCGTCACGCTTGTCGGTCGCGGTCGCGATCGCTTCCCGCAGCTGCTCGAGCGCGAACGTGTGGGTGACCACCGACTCCGGGAGCCCACCGCCGGCGAGCACGCCGAGCGCGAGATCGATCGAGTGGTGCGTTCCCCGGGTGGGGTGCACACCGGCCGAGTGGTTCCACGCGCCCACGAGCTCGGCTTCCTTGAACCAGAGCGCGCTCAGGTCGACCTCGCCCATTCCGCCCGCGCCGATGAACAGCACGGTCCCCCAGTTGTCGACGAGCCGGATCGACTCCGTGACCGACTCGAGGCCGCCGACCGCTTCGATCACGTACGGGAACCCGCCGAGCAGCATCTGTCCGCGACCCCGTCCGCTCACTTTCGCGCCCGAGAGCGATGCCAGCTCCTCGAAGTGCGCGTACCGGTCTTGCGCGTGCACGACGTGATGCGCGCCGGCGGCGCGCGCGGCTGCCGCTTGATGCTCGTGGCGCGCGGTCACGGTCACCTCGCACGCGGGGAACAGCGCCCGCACCGCCGCCACGGCGGCGAGACCGATGATGCCGGCGCCGACCACGAGCACGGGGTCGCCGTCGCGCGGCGGTTTGCGAAGGAGCCCGTGCACTCCGATCGACACCGGCTCGTGCAGGCTCGCGATCGCGTCGGGCACGGTGTCGGGAATCGCGTGCAGCATCGAGCGGTGCGCGAGGACCTGCTCCGCCCAACCCCCGCCCAGGCCCACGGTGTAGCCGAGCGACATGCCCGGCGTCGTGATCCCGCTCCCGAGCTCGAGGCAGCACGACGCGTGGCCGGCGGCGCACATGCGGCACTCGGGCACGATGCCGCGCGCCGCGCACGGGATCGCGGGATCGATCGCGACGCGGGCGCCCACCGGCGCGGTGCACCTCGCACCCGATTCGACGATCGTTCCCGCGATCTCGTGGCCGAGGAGGAACGGGAACGTCCAGAACCCACCGAGCGCCGACGCCCGGAGCGCCGGGCCGCCGAAGAGGTGAAGGTCGCTGCCGCAGATCCCGCCGACGGTCACGGCGACGCGCGCCCATTCGTCGTTGGGGAGCACCGGCTCGTCGACCTCGACCAGCTCGGCGCCGAACTCCGGGTCGTGCAAGTTGAACTCGACCGCGCGCATGCAAGACCTTATTGCGCCAGTTGCTCGAGCACCTCGGTCAGCTCCGCGGGGAGCGGCTCCTCGAACTGGAGGCGTTCGCCGGTGGCCGGCTGGTCGAACGCGAGCCGGGCCGCGTGCAGGAACGGCCGGTCGAGCTCGATGGTCTCGCGGGCGCCGCCATAGGTCGCGTCGCCCACGATCGGGTGGCCGATCGCGCTGAGGTGCACGCGGATCTGATGCGTGCGGCCGGTCTCGAGCCGGCAGTCGAGCAACGCGCACACGGGCGCGTCGAAGGTCGTGCGCACTTCGTACTCGGTGCGCGCCTCCTTTCCCGACTCCCGCACGGCCATGCGCGTCCGCCGTGACGTAGACCGGCCGATCGGCTCGTCGATCACACCGCGGGGCGAGCTGAGCGCACCCCACACGAGCGCGACGTACCGCCGGTCGACCGTGCGCGTCGAGATCTGCCGCACGAGACTCTCGTAGCCCCGCGCGCTGCGCGCCGCGACCAGGAGACCGCTCGTGTCGCGGTCGAGGCGGTGCACGATGCCGGGGCGCGGCGCGTCACCGACCGCCGCCATCTCCGGAAAGCGCGCGAGCAGACCGTTCACGAGGGTGCCCTCGGTGTGACCGGCACCGGAGTGCACGACGAGCCCGGCCGGCTTCGCGATCACCACCACGTCGTCGTCGGCGTAGCGCACGTCGACGACGACGCCGGCGGCGGCGACGGGCAGCGCGGCGACCGCCGGCCCGTCGAGGACCTCGATGACCGTCCCG
>CAZLEC010000766.1:0-2213 GCA_964558245.1 uncultured Burkholderiales bacterium
CCGCTCACGTTTCACAGGTGTTGCAGTACTTCGGGCTCTCGCCCTTCGATCTGTGCGGCCCGATCGGGCCGAACGGTGGAGGGACCGCGCAACGACGAGCGCGGCAGCTACTCCAGCTTCGTCGCAAGCAGGCGCTTCGCTTCTTGAACCTGTCTTGCCCGTAGCTCCGGGTGTCGGACCCTCCGCACCCGACGCGCCGGGGAGCACAATTCGTGTTCGGTGTGGCGCGAACCGTCGCCTCGCGGGTTATAGCTGGTGCGGATGGACAACGACGCGGGGCCCGAACCGGAGGAGACCTTCGAAGTCTTCTTCGCGCGGGTCGAGCCGCGGCTGCGGGCCGCGCTCACGTCGATGTACGGCCCCGACATGGGCCGGGAAGCGACCGCCGAAGCGATGGCATGGGCGTACGAGCACTGGAGCCGGGTCGAACCAATGGAGCATCAAGTCGCGTACCTGTTTCGCGTCGGCCAGAGCCGGACGCGACGCTTGCGCCGGCGGCGTGTGCTGTTTCCCGCGACGCCGGCGCCGTCGATGCCCGACGTCGACCCGCGCCTGATCGGTGCGCTGGCGGCATTGCCCGAACGGCAGCGCGTCGCCGTCACGTTGGTGCACGGCCACGACTGGTCGCACACCGACGTGGCGGCGCTGATGGGCATCAGCGCGTCGACCGTCGCGACGCACGTGACACGCGCGGTCGCGACCTTGCGCGCGGCGTTGGAGGTGCCGGCCGATGACCGACATTGAGGATCAGCTACGCAGGTACGCCGCGGCGACATCACGTGCGCAACGGCCCGTGGAGCTCGGCGAGGTCGTGTCGCGCCAAGGTCACCGACCGCGAAGACTCCTTGTCGGAGCGGTCGCGCTCGTCGTCGCACTCGTCGCAGTCGGCGGAGCGGTCGTGTTCCGTCGCGATCGCGACGAACCCCGGCGCGTCGTCGTCGCACCGGTGCCGTCGTCGACGCCGGTCCTGACCCCTCGCGCTTGTGCGGCCGCATCCCTCCACGTCACGAGCACGGGCGGCGAACGGTTGCACGCCGGCTGGCTGCCGCCCGGCTACACGAGGACCGAGGGCAACCAGAACGACCTCGCCGCGCTCGCGAACATCACGTATTCGGGACCAGCCACCGGATACGCCTGGCGCGTCTCACTGATCCGTTACCGAAGCGGCGCGCCGTTGGCGCAGTTCGTGATGGGCGAACCGACTCAGCACATCACTGTGCAGGGTCATGCCGGGATCATGACCGGCCCCGCTCGGCCGGGCGAAGACTTCACCTTCGTGGCTTGGCGTCCGGCACCGGGTATCGCGCTCGTGACGGCCGGGTGGAACCTCCATCAAGCCGACCTCGTGAAGGTCGCGCAGAACGTTTCGTACGACCCCGGCGAGAAATTCACCTATCCGGTGCGGCCGGTCGTGAAGGTCACCCGCGCCGAGGCGTTGCGGAAGCTCGGAAGGTCGGTCGCCGGTACCCGTGCCGCGCTCACCTCGTACGGCGAGCTCACCAAGATCATCGGCGGCCGGCTCCCGAAGGGCAGTCAAGCTGTGATTCCCGGCGTTCCGGTGACGCGGGCGATCTGGGTCGCGTGGACGCCGAGCAGTCGCCGGTCGGATCCATCGGTTGAGAATGCAACCGTTGTCGATGCCGAGTCGGGCCAGACCATCGAGGGGCTGCCGCCGTTACCCGGCGGCGTGCTCGGCAATCTGACCGACCGGAGCGGCTCGGTCTGTGCCCCTCCGTTCGGCGTGCTCACGCGCACGGAGGTCTCGTACCTTCACCACTATCCCACCGGTCCGACGTCGAGCTTGAAGCTGTCGACCCAAGGGACGCTCGACGCCAATCCCGTGTTCGCAAATTTCGCACAGTGCGTCAACTTCGCGTGTGACCCGACCGTTCCGGTGTGGCTGTCCGTGCAAGCCGCAGCCGGTGATCGCTACGCACCGGACCGCGGGCCCGTCTATGTACCAAGCGGCAGGCCGGTCGGCGGGCCGACCGGGAACACTCGGAGCGGGAGCTGGACAATGACCGCAGTGGACGCGCGCACCGGCCCGCAGGACACAGGTCTCGACGGCTCCACCTCGGGCTACGGCCGGCCGCCGGCCGACATCGTCGCCGTGCGAGACCTCGCGCCGTCGCCCTGATGGCGCGCCCCGGCCGCGCCGTGGAATCTCCCGGCGGAAGCCCGCATCACGCCCTGCGATGCGGTTGACCTGCACT
>CAZLEC010000767.1:0-2212 GCA_964558245.1 uncultured Burkholderiales bacterium
TGCCCGCGCTCGTGCGCGACCTCGAAGGCGTCACCACGCTCTACAACACCTACTGGGTGCGGTTCGCGCACGGCGGCACGAGCCATTCGGAAGCCGTCGAGAACTCGAGGACGCTCTTCCACGCCGCGCACCGGGCCGGCGTGCAGCGCATTGTGCACGTGAGCATCACCCATCCGGCGATCGAATCGAGCTATCCGTACTTCCGCGGCAAGGCGCTCGTCGAGCGCGCGCTCGCCGAGACCGGCGTGCCGTACGCGATTCTCCGGCCCGCGATCCTGTTCGGCGACGACGGCGTGCTGATCAACAACATCGCGTGGCTGCTGCGCCGGTTGCCGGTGTTCGGTGTCGGTGGGCGCGGCGACTATCGCATCCGCCCGATCCACGTCGACGATCTCGCAAGCCTTTGTCTCGACGTCGCCGCCCGGCCCGACGACATGATCATCGACGCGGTCGGGCCCGACCGGCTGACGTTCATCGAGCTCGTGCACGCGATCCGCGCCGCAGTGGGCAGCCGCGCGCGTGTCGTGCAGCTCCCGGGATGGTTGCTCCCGCCGATCTCGGCGATCCTCAACCGGGCACTGCACGACGTGTTGCTCACGAGCGACGAGTACCACGCGATGGCCGCCGGACTCGCCGACACCGAGGGACCGAGCACCGCGCCGACCGCGATCACCGACTGGGTCGCCGAGCACGGCCCGACCCTCGGTAAGCACTATGCCAACGAGCTGGAACGCCACTTCCGCGAGCCGTGAACGCCGACACCCCGGCGGACAACTGGACACCGGCCGTACGCTGGATCCGTGCCGACACCGGTTGGTCCGCTCGGACCGGATGAGATCGACCCGAACGACCCGGACTACTGGGACTGGGACCCGGAAACGCCGATGCCGCTCGGCCGCCCGCCGTGGATCCGCGTCACGGCTTGGGTCATCGCGATCGCCCTCATCGTGTTCGTGATCGCTTCGTTCTCCCGGTAGCGCGCCGGGCGCGCTCGCAGGCGAGCGGCGCAGGCGTCTCGGGTCAGCGCGGCGGCAGGTGCTCGCGCCACGACTCGTAGAGCGCGGAGAAGTGTTCGAGCGCCGCGTCGGTGGCGGCACGGTCGCCGGTCGCGAGGAGATCGAGGAGCAGGCCGCGGGTGATCGCGAGGTCGAGGCGCGCCTGCGCCTGCGCCTGCTCCGGCGGAACGCCTTGCTCGCGGCGCATCGCCGCGATCGGTTCGAGCCACGACGTCACGATGTCGTCGAGCATCCCGTGCGCGTTGGGCCGTTCCTGGAGTGCCTGCCCGTACAGCTCGAAGAACAGCCGCTCGCTCGGCCACAGCGCGGGATCCGAGAGGTGTCGCCACATGCGCCGCATGGCCTCGGCCGGTGAGAGCGAGGGATCGAGGTCGAACTCGGCGAGCAGCTGACGTTGCTGCGCTTCGACCGCGTGGATCACCGCGACCAGCAGTCCGGCTTTCGACTCGAAGTGGTAGATGAGCATGCGGTGGCTGGTGCCGATCGCGGCGGCGAGTCGCCGCAGGGTGAGGTCGGCGACGCCCTGGTCGCCGATGTAGTCGATCGCGGCGCGCAGCAGCCGTTCCCGCGACTCGCTCCCACCTTCGTTGCCGGCCACTTGACCTCCCTGGCCACCAATTGTACCATCCGGTACATGTACCATCCGGTACATCGAGAGGAGTAGTGATGCGACGCCGCCATGTGAACATCACGGCCGAGAGCCCGGCGCCCGCGGCGCGCGTCTTCGCGCTCCTGGCCGACGGATCGAGCTGGCCGCGATGGAGCCCGATCGAGTCGTTCGAGCTCGAACAGGCCGGCGATCCGCCGCCCGAGGGTGTCGGTGCGATCCGGTGCTTCCGGCTCGGCCGCACGATCGGGCACGATCAGATCCTCGAGCTGGTGCCGAACCGGAGCCTGAAGTACTCGTCGCGTTCGAGCCTGCCGGTCCGCGACTACGTGGGTGAGGTGATGCTGGCCGACGCGCCCGGGGGCGGCACGACCGTGCACTGGCATTCGTCGTTCTTTCCGAAGACGTTCGGCACCGGATGGATCGTCGAACGCGGCATCCGCGGGTTCATCGAGAAGTGCACGCGTGGTCTCGCCGAGCACGCGGCGACGGTCCCCGCAACCGGCGACGTGCGCGAGAGCTGACCGACCACCGCGCGCGTTCGGCGCGGCTACCCCGCGTACGTCTCGCAGCGGGCGCGCCCGGTGCC
>CAZLEC010000768.1:0-2211 GCA_964558245.1 uncultured Burkholderiales bacterium
GCACCCAGGCGGTCGAATGGGGTCCGCGCGGCATACGCGTGAACGCGGTGGCGCCGGGCAGCGTCGCGACACCGGCGACCGACGACCCCTCACCGGATGCCACCCCCGACGTTGCGATCCCGTTGCGCCGGCGGGCCGAGCCCGACGATGTTGCGAGCGCGATCCTGTACCTCCTCTCCGACCTGGCGAGCTTCGTGACCGGCCACACCCTCATGGTCGACGGCGGCGCCTCGGTCCGGCCCGCGTATCTCGACGACACCGATCTGCCGGTGTTCGTGCAGGATGCCGAGCTCCGGCCCCGGCTCGTGCGGTAGCGACCGACACATGCCGGCCGTTGGCGAGATGCGCGCCGCGCGCGAGGCGCTGGTGCGCGAGCACATGGATTCGGAGAACCGGCACGACTTCGACGCGACGATCGCGACGTTCGCGCATCCGCGTTACGAGCTGATCGCGACCGGAGAGGTCTACGACGGCGAGGCCGCCGTGCGCGGCTACTACGCCAGCTCGCGCACCGCGTTCCCGGATCAGCGCAACGAGGTGATCGCGTTGCACCACACCGATGACGGCGTGATCGTGGAGTTCGATCTGCTCGGCACCCACTCCGGGCCCCTCGCCGGCATGGTCGCCACCGGACACGAGTTCCGGTGCCGCATGATCGCGTTGTTCGGCTTCGACGGCGATCGCATCGACTGCGAGCGGGTGTACTTCGACGCCGGAACTATCTTGCGTCAGCTCGGGTTGCGTTGACGATCGCCAGGATGTCGTCGCCGTAGCGTTCGAGCTTGGTCGGGCCGATACCAGTGATCCCCGACAGCTCACGTGAAGTCGCGGGCTTCGCCGCGGCGATGTCGTTGATCGTGGTGTCGTGCAGCACGACGTACGCGGGCACCGCGTCGGCGCGGCAGCGCTCGAGCCGCCACGCCCGGAGCGCGTCGACGAGACCGGAGTCTGCGGGTGACGCTCCGGGCGCCACGAAGCCGCCGGTGGGCGCCGTGCGGCGCGATCGCTCGAGCCGGGTCTCCGCCGTCTCGGGCGCGGGCGGTGTGGTGAGCTCATCGAGGAAGGGAGCCGCCGCGCCCGCGTCGGCGAGGAGCACGACCTGCTCCCGGCAACGGGTGAGCGCGACGTGGAACACGCGGCGTTCTTCTTCGTGATCCTCGGCCAACCGGTGCGGCATGAGGCCTTCGTGCGCGCCGAGCACGATCACGCGGTCCCATTCGAGACCTTTCACCCGGTGCACCGTCGAGAGGGTCACCTGCCCGGGCGCTCGCGGGTCGTCGCCGACGGACACGCCCTGGAGATGGTCGCGCAGCCACGCCTCGAACGTGGCCGGATCGGGGTGCACCGCCGCGATCGCGAGGAGCGCGGTCACGTCGTCGAGGTGGGATGCGTCGCGGCCGCGGCCGGAGTTGTCGAGCGTGCCCATCGCGGCTCCCAGGCCGACGTCGTCGCGAACCGAACGCAGCACCGCCGCTGCGTCGGTCGATCCCGCGAGCTTGGCGAGGCCCTCGATGTCGTCGGCGAAGAGGCGCAGGCGGTCGGTGTCGGCGGAGCCCAGCGAATCGGCGTGGGCCCGGAGCGTCGAGAGCGTCCAGTTCCGGCGGTTGCGCATCGTGTCGATCACCCGCGCGGTGATCCGCCGGTTCGGGCGCCGCGCGACCTCGGCGAGGTCCGCGCCGCGGAGCTGGCCGCCGCCCGACGCGGAGCCGGCGAGACGCAAGTAGGCGAGCGCGCTGCGCACGCCGGTGCGGCGCAGGAAGGGCTCGCCGACGGCCGCGGTGACCGGCAGGCCGCGGTCGTGCGCGAGCACCTGCACCGCGAGCAAGCCCGCGTTCACCCGGCACAGCACGGCGATCGCGTCGGGCGCGACACCTTCGCGCAACCACGTGTCGATCAGATCGGTCGCACGCGGTGACAGCTGCTCCGCGGTGGGGCGCTCGATCCCGAGCGTCGTCACCTCCCCGGACGGCTCGCCCCGACCGGCGCGCATCACCTTGTCGACGCGCCGCCGGTTGTGCGACAACAACATGCGCGCGCCGTCGACCACCGGCGGCGGGCACCGGTAGTTGACCTCGAGCGGATGGTCCGCGGCGCCGGGGAAGAACCGGGAGAAGTTGATGAGGAAGTCGGGGTCGGCGCCGGAGTAGCCGTAGATAACCTGATCGTCGTCGCCGACGCCGAACACGTCGTAGGCGGGCGCCGCGACCAGCC
>CAZLEC010000769.1:0-2209 GCA_964558245.1 uncultured Burkholderiales bacterium
CCGATACCGGGCAGGCGCAGCAAGAACTGGTCGCGGCGGGCCTTGCCCTGGTTCCCGCCGATGAAGCCGAGCGTGACCAGCACGAGCGCCACGATCACGCCGAAGATCACCGGGTACTAGTGCGTGAAGAAGTTGGTGAAGTCGAGGAGCATGCGGGTCGGCAGCGGCAAGTGCGCGCCGAGGCCCGAGTAGAACGACTTGAACTTCGGGAGCACGTACACCGACATGATGATCACGGCCGCGATCGCGAGCAGGCAGACGATGGACGGGTACGTCAGCGAGCTTTTGAGCTCGCGCCGCGCGGCGACCTCTCGCTCGAGATAGTTGGAGAGCTGCTCGAGCGCGTCGTCGAGCTGACCGGTGAGCTCGGCCGCACGTACAACGGCCACGTAGTAGCCCGGGAACACCTTGGTGTGCGTCGCGATCGCGTCGCCGAAGCTGCCGCCGGCGAGCAGCCGGCGCTGCATGTCGGCGAGCACTTCCTTCATCTTCTTCGACGCGTTCTCCTCGGCGACGACGCCGAGGGAGTCGAGGATCGGCACGCCGGCCCGCAAGAACGAGCCCATCTGGCGCGAGAAGTTCATGACCTCTTCGATCTTCACCGCGCGCCCGATGTAGAACTCTCGCTTGTACCAAGGCTTCGAGACAGCCCGTTCGGGCGGTCGAGGCGGTGCCGGCGAAGGGGGGCTCACCGTGGTGCTCATCAGAACTCCTCGCCGACCACCACGTGCTTCACGACTTCTTCCATCGTGGTGACGTCGGCTTCGACCATGCGGATGGCTTCGGTCTGGAGTGTACGGAGGCCCTGCGAGATCGCGATCTCGCGGGCAACCTTCGGCGGGTGACCGTCGACGACGCACTGGCGGATCTCGTCGGTGATCGCCAGCACTTCGTAGACGCCCACGCGATCGAAGTAGCCGGTGCCCGAACAGATGTGGCAACCCTTGCCGCGGAGCCACACATCTTTCTCGCGGCCGCCCAGCTTCTGGAACAGGGTGATGTCGGAGAGCGAGGGCTCGAACGGCGTCGCGCACGAGGCGCAGATGCGCCGGGTGAGCCGCTGCGCGACCACACCGACGATCGCGGAAGTGATGAGGAAGGGCTCGATGCCCATGTCGAGCAGGCGGTACAGCGACGACACCGCGTCGATCGCGTGCACCGACGAGAACACCCGGTGCCCGGTGAGCGCCGACTGCACGGCGATGCGGGCGGTCTCGACGTCACGGACCTCACCGACGAGGATCACGTCGGGGTCTTGGCGCAGGATCGACCGCAGACCGGTCGCGAACGACATGCCCGTCTGCTCGCTGATCTGGATCTGGTTGACCTTCGGGAAGATGTACTCCACCGGGTCTTCGATGGTCATCACGTTGATGTCGGGTCGGTTGATCTCCGACAACGTGGCGTAGAGCGTGGTGGTCTTGCCGCTGCCGGTCGGACCGCCGACGATGATCATCCCGTACGGCGAGTTGACGATGCGCGAGTACAAGGCTTCGGAATCGGGGGGCATGCCGAGGTCGCCGAGCGCGTAGAGCGAACGGGTGCGGTCGAGCAACCGGAGCACGGTCTTCTCGCCCCAGATCGTCGACGTGGTGGACACGCGCACGTCGAGCGCGCGGTTGTCGATGTCCATCTCGAACTGACCGTCTTGCGGGCGGCGCCGCTCGACGATGTTCATGTCGGCCATGATCTTGATGCGGCTCACGAGCGCCTGGCCCATCTCGACCGGCAGCTCGACCACTTCGTTGAGCGCGCCGTCGATGCGGAAGCGCACCCGCACGCACTCCTCGGCCGGCTCGATATGCACGTCGGAGGCGCGGTCGCGCAGCGCCTGGGTGACGATCTTGTTGACGACCTGCACGATCGGCGCGTCGGCGTCGACGACGGTCTCGATCGTTCCCGCGATCTCGGTGGTGAGGTCGCCGGCGCGGAAGGCCTCGATGTCGATGCCGACCGCCGACAGGGCGCTGTAGGTCTGGTTGACCCGGTTGCGCAACTGCGCGGGCACGCCGATCGCGACGTGCACCTCCTTGACGGGCAGCGAGCGCAGCAACGCCATCACTTCGGTGTCGAGCGGGTCGGCCACCGCAACGGTCAGCGCGCCGTCGGCGAAGAGGAGCGGCAGCACGTCGTGGCGGTGCGCGTCGGGCGAGTTGACGAGGGCCGTCGCGTCGGGCTCGGGTGCGGCGTCGCGGAGGTCGACCACCGG
>CAZLEC010000770.1:0-2207 GCA_964558245.1 uncultured Burkholderiales bacterium
ATGGGCGCCAAGATCACCATCGACTCGTCGACCCTGATGAACAAGGGCCTCGAGGTCATCGAGGCGCACGAGCTCTTCGGCGTCGAGTTCGATCGCATCGAGGTCGTCGTGCATCCGCAGTCGATCGTGCACGGCATGGTCGAGTTCTCCGACGGCGCGACCATCGCGCAGCTGTCGACTCCCGACATGCGGCTCCCGATCGGCCTGGCCCTCAGCGCGCCGGATCGCCTGCCCGAGGCGTTCGGCGCGATCGACTGGTCGAAGGTCGGGACGCTCACGTTCGAGCCGCCCGATCCGGCGACGTTCCGTTGCCTCGCCCTCGCGTACGACGCGGGCCGAGCCGGCGGCACGGCGCCCGCGGTGCTGAGCGCCGCCAACGAGATCGCGGTCGAGGCCTTTCTCGACGAGCGCATCCCGTGGTCGGGTATCGCCGAGATCGTCGAGGAAGTGCTGAACGCCGGCGCGGCGGGCGCCGATGAGATAGCCGACGTGCTCGCGGCCGACCGGCTCGCGCGCGAGCGCGCCCAGGTCTCGGTCCTACGAAGGAGTGTTGCGTGAGGGACCCGTTCGAGCAGGTCAGCGTCCGTGGGCGCAAGGCGATCACGCTCACTGTGGCGGGCGCCCTGCTGCTCCTCGCGTACGGGCTCGTGTTCCCGACCCAGGTCGCGATCGTCGGCGTGGTGCTCACCCTGCCGGTGATCATCATGTTGCACGAAGCCGCGCACTTCGTCGCCGCCAAACGGTCGGGGATGAAGGTCACGGAGTTCTTCGTCGGGTTCGGGCCCCGGATCTGGTCCTTCCGGCGCGGCGAGACGGAGTACGGCGTCAAGGCCGTCATCCTCGGCGGCTACTGCCGCATCATCGGCATGACCAACCTCGAAGACGTCGCCCCCGAAGACGAGGCGCGCGCGTACCGGTCGAAGGGTTACCTGGCGCGTGTCGTCGTCGCCGGCGCCGGTCCGGCGGTGCACTTCGTCATCGCGTTCGTGTTGATGTTCTCGCTGCTGTTCGTCGCCGGCGATCTCCAACACGAGCACGAGCTCACCAAGTTGGACGCGGTCTCGTTGGGAGCGGCGCAGGCCGGCATCAAGGCGGGCGACACGCTCGTGGCGATCGACGGCAAGCGGATCACCAACTGGGATCAGGTCGCCGGTCTGATCCAGAAGCATCACGCCGGTGATCGGGTCCAGATGGTCGTCGAGCGGGGCACGACACGCGTCACCCGCGAGGTGACGCTGGCCCGTCACGTGTTCGACGGCCAGAGCGCGGTCGTCGCCGGGATCACCGCGACGGTCGAGGTTCCGCGTCCTTCGTTCGTGAGCTCGGTCACGATGGCGCCCGGCCAGGTGGTCACGGTCGCGCACCAGGCGGTGGACGCGCTCGGTCAGATCTTCTCGCCGTCGGGGATGTCGAAGTACTTCCACGTGCTGTCGGGCACCGACAAGAGCAAGGTCGACAACGAGCAGCGGTTCCTGTCGCCCGTCGGCTTCGCGCAGGTCGCCGCGCACGCGGTGAGCGCGGGCTGGGTCGCAGTCGTGGGCCTGCTGCTCGTGATCAACGTGTTCCTCGGGCTCGTCAACCTCGTGCCGCTGCTGCCCTTCGACGGCGGGCACATCGCGATCGCGACCGTCGAGCAGATCGCGTCGTTCGTGATGCGCCGCAAGGTGCGGGTCGACGCCGCGAAGCTCATGCCGATCGCGGGCGCGGTCTTGGTCGTGCTCCTGTTCATCCTGGTCTCCTCGCTGTTCCTCGACATCACGCATCCCGTCGCCAACCCCTTCTGACCGCCCGGACGGGTGGAGATGTCGTGATGATCCGGTGAACGACGGCCGCCCGCCACGACCGACGGCATAGCCTGCAGGCATGCAGAAACGGCGAGTCACCCGGCAGGTGATGGTCGGCACGGTGCCCGTCGGCGGCGAGGCGCGGGTCTCGGTGCAGTCGATGACCACGACCAAGACCGCCGACGTCGACGGCACGCTCGCGCAGATCTATGCGCTGGCCGCGGCCGGCGCCGACATCGTGCGATGCACCTGCAACGAGGAAGAGGCCGCGCTCGGTCTCGCGCAGATCGTGCCCCGCTCGCCGGTGCCGATCGTCGCCGACATCCACTTCCAGTACAAGCTCGCGCTCGCCGCGATCGAGGCGGGCGTGCAGGCGCTGCGGCTCAATCCCGGCAACATCCGCAAGCCCGAGCACATCAAGCT
>CAZLEC010000771.1:0-2200 GCA_964558245.1 uncultured Burkholderiales bacterium
TCCGGCTTCCCGTCATCTCGTTCTTCAACCTCCTCGGAGGCTTGCCAGAAGAACAGGTACGGCGAGATGGTCGTGCCCGCGATCGCGGTCAGAGCGATCATGTTCGTCGCGTCGAAACGGAAGCGGGGCAGGAACGTCCGGGCTACGACCGCGGACCAGTTGACGTGCACGACGGCGAGGACCAACACGTACGCGACCAACGACAGCGCGAGCCACCGAAGGGCACGGGAGTACCGGTGGTACGGCACGAAGACCTCCGTCACCCCGATCGCCACCGCGAACAGCACGACACCAACCCCGTCGGGGACGGGTACCAGCAGGCGCAGCGCCGCGCCCATGGACGCCAGATCGGCGGCAATGTTGAGCGTGTTCGCTGACGCGACCAATATCACCGCGCCGACAAGGACCCAGCGCGGAAACCGTTCGCGGATCAGGGTGCCGAGGCCTTTGCCTGTTACGAGCCCGAGGCGTGCGGTCGATTCCTGGACGCCGACGGCGAGTGGCAGCAGGAACGGCGCCATCCACAACAACGACAAACCCTGAGCCGCACCGACCTGCGAGTACGTCGCGATACCCGACGGATCATCATCGGCAGCACCCGTGACAATGCCCGGACCCAACCGCTTGAAATAGCCATGACCGCGCAACGACCCACGCCTCGGATGATGCGCAAGTTTCGACCTCGAGCGAATCGCCATCGGAGCATTGTCGCATCCGGCGCGGACCCTGACCGAGCCCTACACGCGCACGCTGATGAAGCCGTACATGTCGCGAGCGGTTCGGCGGTCAGCGACACCCGGGCACGAGAAACGGGGGAGTCGTGTTCAATTCGTCTTGATGCTGTGGCGTGTTCGGACGATCCGTCCGAGGCTGCCGGCGACGATGGCGACGATGCCGCAGACCATGATCGCCCATCCGGTTCCGTGGACGGTTCCGACGTCGCGCAGGACAGTTGGCCCGGCCGCGCCGAGGAACACGCCGCCGAGCACCATGACGACGCCGACTGCGACGATCAGACCGCGCGCCGCGGAGCTCAACGCTCCGAGGATGAGCAGGAGACCGAAACCGAGCTCGATCGCTCCGAGCATCGCGCTCTGGTCGAAGCCGCCAGCTCGAACGATGGGGACGTTCAATGAACCGTCGATGCCCCCGCGAGCCACGGCGATGACTCCAACGATCGCGATTACCAGTCCGAGGACACCAGCGATGACCTGACCCGGACTCACGACCAGTCGCGTCGTCGCGACCTTCGTGTCGGTCCGCATATCGCCCGTCTCAGTGACTTCATGATGTTCGACAACACTCATGGCGGTCCTCCTTGATTTCGTGCCGCTCGATGATGTGGTAGTCCGGCGAACCGGATCCCTCCCTCAGCGTCGCCGCAAGCACGCGTTCCGTGCAGAGGCCAAGGTCCTTCTCTCCAGGCCTGAATTGCCCTGACGCCGGCTGTTGTTACACGAGGCGCCCGGAGCGATGATCCGTTACCTCAGGCCTCGCGAGCCGGGACGAAGGGCCCTACTCGGGTCGGGCGCCCAGGCGAGAAGATGATCTCGCAGCCCGCGGGAGCGAACCGCGAATGACAGAAGGGACCTGGTCATGTACATCGGTGGAGGATTGCTCGTCGTCATCCTGATCATCGTCATTGTCGTGTTCCTGATGCGGCGCTGATCGGCGATGAAGACCACGCTTCATCGGGACCCGACTCGCAGTCGGCTTGATCTTGCGTGTAAGTAACGCGGGCTCGAATGCCGGCGCATCGGTCAGCCGACGCGGGTTCCAGCCTGTTCTCCGAAACAAAGGATGCAAGTCATGGCGACAACCGACAAAGTCAAGAACACCACACAACGAGCCAAGGGCAAGGTCAAGGAAGCGGCCGGAACGATCACCGGCAATGACAAGCTCCGCAACGAGGGCAAGGCCGACCAGAGGAAAGGCAACCTCAAGCAGGCCGGCGAGAAGGTGAAGGACGCCTTCAAGAAGTAGCCGGACTCGCCGGCTACGTCGACCTCCAGCACTCGTCGGTTGGGGGATCCCGTCTGTCCGAAGGGCGTCTCGCTTCAATCACAGTCCCAATATCGCGCCGCAGACAGGCCACACCGCCCTGATGATGCTGGCGCGACAGGGCAATGCTCAAGCGGTGAAGGCGCTGCTGGCGCACTGGGCGAACCCGAACGCCCAGGAGGCCGCCAACGGACAGACG
>CAZLEC010000772.1:0-2198 GCA_964558245.1 uncultured Burkholderiales bacterium
CGCCGACCATGCACAACCACTGCGCCTCGATCGCATCCAGCTCACGCCGGCCCCGCACGATGCTGTCGAGCATCGACGCGAACCCCCGAACCTCCGTGTCCATACGACCGACAATACAGAGGGGGTGAGACACTCAAACCCGCGAAAACCCCGAAAACCAAAGAAGAATTCGGAATCTATGCAACGGTGTCGCGCTGACTCCAGTGGAAACGGTGGTGCACCAGCGCGCGCACGATCGCGCCCGGTTGCGGATGCGCGAAGTAGTAGCCCTGGCCGAGGTCGCAACCCAGCGCCCGGAGCTCGGCGAGCTGGTCGGGGGTCTCGATGCCCTCGGCGGTGACGGAGAGCCCGAGGGCGTGGCCGAGCTGCACGACTGCGGCAACGATCGCGCCACCTTCGGGATCGCGGCCGAGGCCCTCGATGAAGGAACGGTCGATCTTCAATGTGTGCACCGGCAGTGAACGCAGATAGATGAGCGACGACTGGCCGGTGCCGAAGTCGTCGATGCCGACTCGTACACCCTGGTCGGTGAGATGGCGCAACACCTCGATCGCGTGCTCACGATCGGCCATCAGCGTCGTCTCGGTCAGCTCGAGCACGAGGAGCGACGGGTCGAGTCCCGAGGTCGCGAGCGCGTCCTCCACGATCGAGATCAAGTCGTCGTCGGCGAGTTGGCGGGCCGAGAGGTTCACCGACACGGCGAGCGGCGCGTGCCCCCCGGCCTCGGTGACCCAGCTCGCGGCTTGCGCACAGGCCTCACGCAGCACCCACGCGCCGATCTGCACAATGAGGCCGCTCTCCTCGGCAACCGTGAGGAACGCGTCGGCGGGCACGAGCCCGAGCTCCGGATGCTGCCAGCGCAACAGCGCCTCGAGCCCCATCACCTCCGACGTCTCGAACCGCACCAGCGGCTGGTAGTGCACGCGGAATTCCTCGTGCACGAGCGCGCGGCGCAACGCGGCTTCCATCTCGAGTCGCGCGATCGCCTCTTCCCGCATCGGCTCGGCAAACACCTCGATCCGGCCCCGCCCCAACTTCTTGGCCGCGAACATGGCGACGCTCGCGTCGCGAAGCAGGCGCTCCGGAGAGTCGTCGGTGCCGGTCGAGAGCGCGACGCCGATGCTCGCGGTGAGGTACACCTCGCCGGTGGCGAGCACGAACGGCTCGGTGAGCACCGATCGCACCCGTTCGGCGACGGCAACGGCACCGTGCTCGTCCTGTGCGTCGTTGCACACGACGGCGAGCTCGTCGCCACCCAGGCGCGCGACCGTGTCGCCGGTGCGCAGGATGCGCTCGACGCGCTGCGCGACGATGGCGAACAGCTCGTCGCCGGCCGAGAGACCCAGGCTGTCGTTGACGATCTTGAAGTGGTCGAGGTCGAGCAGGACCAAGCCGATCCGGCGGCTGCCCGACCGCCCGCGCGCGTGCGCGAGCGCGTGCGCGATCTCCTCGAGCAACGCCACCCGATTGGGCAGCTCGGTCAGCGGATCGTGACGGACCCGGTGCGCGAGCAGCGCCTCGATGCGCTTGTGCTCCGACACGTCGTGGACGACGCCCAGCAGGCAGCGCTCGGCGCCTTCGTCCTGCGGCATCTGGACGATCTCGATCGTGAGCGAACGCCGCCCCCTGTCGAGCGCGACGTCGAACGACACCGACTGGCCCTCGAGGCTCGCGCGGGAGAAGGCGGTGATGTGCGGCACGAGCACGTCGGTCGGGAGCACACCGCGCAGGTCGCCCCCCAGATCGCTCTCGGGGTCGAGGTCGAAGAGGGCTCGGTAACGGGCGTTGGCGTGCACGAACCGGCAGACCTCGTCGTCGCCGATCGCCACCACGAACGCGGGCTGCGGCAACGCGTCGAGCACCACGCTCACGTCGGCCGCCGGCTTCTTCGAGTCGTCGGCCGAGGCCGACCGCCCGCGCCGCGGCGCGCGTGCCGGTGTCGCGCCTTTGCGTTCCTTGCCCTGCGTGCGATCCATACCGGGTGCCTTCCCCTGAAACTCCCTCGCCGGTTGTGTCGGCAACCGTCCGAACGACCTGAATGGGCAAGCTCGAACCGCCGGGTCGCGGGCCCCGCCGCGCTCGCCCGTCCGCGCGTCCGGACCGCGGCGACGGGGCCCGCGGACCGGGCCGGTAACGTGGCCGTATGACCTGTCCCGCCTGCGGGGCGACGACGGCCGCGGGGGCCCGGTTCTGCCAGG
>CAZLEC010000773.1:0-2197 GCA_964558245.1 uncultured Burkholderiales bacterium
GGGCGCAGTTGGAGCGTTACCATATGGCTGTCGAGGTGGGAGACGTCGAAGCCCCAGTAGATGGCCCGCTCGACCTGGGCGCGGCACTCCTTGCGCACCTCGTCGAGATCGGCGTGGTCCCACGCGTCGTCGACCGTGCGGGGGAAGCCGCCGTCGCCGTCGAGCAAGCTCGGTGAGTGCGTGATCGGGCCCCAGCGGTAGTTGCTCCACTCCGCGTTCAGCGTGAGGTGCACCCCGACGTCTTCGCCGCGGTACATCGCGGCGGCGTCGCGGGCCCAGGGGCAGGGAACCATCAGCGTCGCGCTGGTCGCGACGCCGTCGCGCAGCGCCTCGTAGATGGCGACGTTCGCCGCTCGTGACGAGCCGAGGTCGTCGCAGTTGACGATGAGCAGACGCGCGTCGGGCGCGTAGCCCAATCGTTCGGCGAGGCTCGGCACGCCGCGAGCTTATTTGAAGTTCTTGGTGAGCAGTTCGCCGGCCCGGGCGACGGTCTCGGGATCCGAGAGCGGCATGTTGAAGATCAGGCCGTCGGCGCCGGCATCGACGAGCGCACCGACCTGTTCGACCACCTCACCCGCCTCGCCGACGATGAACTGCTCGGCGAAGTCGTCGCCGGCCATTCCTCGCAGGAAGCTGGTGGTGCGGTCGGTGTCGGCGGTCGCGTCGGTCAGGACGAGCGTTCCCAGCCGCGTCGTGACGATCTCCGAGGGGTCCCGGCCGGCGTCCTTGCAATGCGAGCGCAACACGTCGAGCTTGTGCGCCACCGTGCCCGGGCCGCCCGACACGTTGCACATGTCGGCGTACTGCGCGACCAGCTTCAAGGTGCGCCGTTCGCCGCTGCCTCCGATCATGATCGGCGGGCCGCCGGCGCGCAGCGGCCTCGGGACGTTGCGCGCGTCGGTGATCGAGTAGTAGCGGCCGGCGAAGCTGGGCCGGTCGTCGCGGAACAACGCGCGGCAGATCTGCACCGCTTCCTCGAGGCGGTCGAGCCGCTCGCCGGCGCGAGGGAACGGGAATCCGAATCCGTCGTGCTCGGGCTCGTACCACGCCGCGCCGATCCCGAGGATCGCGCGGCCCTTCGAGATGATGTCGAGCGTGGTGACCATCTTCGCGAGCAACGCCGGATTGCGGTACGTGACGCCGGTGACGAGCGTGCCGAGTTGCACGTGCTCGGTGCGCGCCGCGAGCGCGCCGAGCAACGTGTAGGCCTCGAGGATCGGCTCGTCGGGTCCGCCGAGCGCGGGCAGTTGCCAGAAGTGATCCATCACCCACAGCGACTCGAAGCCGCTGCTGTCGGCGGCGAGCGCGTGCGCGACCGTGTGGTCGAACATGCTCGCGTCGGTCTCGCCGGCGTGGCGGAACCCCGGGATCTGGTAGCCGAACATCGTCATGCGGCGAACCTACTGCCTGGTCTCGAGTTGCGTTTGGAGAGCGTCGGCGAGGCGGCGGAGGCGGCGGCCGCGCATTGCCTCGACCTCCACGATCTCGCCGCTCGTGAGGACCAGCGCGAGCCCGGTGACGACTCCGTGCCTCGTCGTCGCGACGTCGGCCACTCGGGAGAGCGGAACCTTTCCGGCGATCGTTCCCGGCCGGCTCAACCAGAACGTCGTGCTCCACACCACGAGGCGCGAGTCGGTGACGCCGAGCACCATCTCCGGCCCGGCAGTCGTGAAGCCGGCGGTGTCCGCGTGCTCCCGCCACGCGTGGTACGCGTTCATGCGCTTGCGAGCCGCGACCAGAGCGAACGTCGACCGCGCGCTCGCCGCCGTCGCGCCGCGGAAGCTCACGGGCGCGCGGGCGAGCAATCGCTCCTCGGGTTCCAATCCCGGTAGACGCGGATCCAACGACGCTCCCCGCGCGGACCGGCGGCTAGACGCGCTCGAGGAGCGTGCCGGTCCCGAGACCGCCACCGCAACACATCGTGATCAGCGCCCGCTCGGCGCCGGTGCGTTCGAGCTCGTGCAGCGCGGTCGTGATCAAACGGGCGCCGGTCGCACCGACCGGGTGACCCAGCGCGATCGCGCCGCCGTTCGGGTTCACGCGTGCCATGTCGGGCTTCAGCTCCCGTTCCCATGCGAGCACGACCGAGGCGAACGCCTCGTTGATCTCGATCACGTCGATGTCGTTCATCGTGAGGCCGGTGCGTTCGAGGATGCGCCGCGTCGCGTCGATCGGGCCGGTGAGCATCAGCACCGGG
>CAZLEC010000774.1:0-2195 GCA_964558245.1 uncultured Burkholderiales bacterium
AGGTCGGCGTCGGCGAACTTCACGCCCGGGCTCACGTCGCGGTCGTCGTAGAGCACGTCGAGGCCTCGGTCGGCGAGCTCCTGGTAGACGCGCTCGGCCTGCGCGAGCACGTCGGCGGCCTGCTCGCCGCGCCCGGGCACGACCACCAGATGCACGTCGTACGGCGAAAGCGCGGCCGGCCACGCGATGCCGTGCTCGTCGTGGTGCTCCTCCACGATCGCGGCGACAACACGCGTCACGCCGATGCCGTAACAGCCCATCACCATCGGGTGCTGCTCGCCGTTCTCGTCGGTGTAGTGCGCGTCGAGGGCGACAGAGTACTTGGTGCCGATCTGGAAGACATGCCCGACCTCGATCCCGCGGTCGACCGAGAGCGGCTCACCGCAACGCGGGCACGCGTCGCCGGAGACGATCGTCACGAGATCGGCCCACACGTCGACGCGGAAGTCGCGACCCAGCACGGCGTTGCGAACGTGGTGGTCGGGCTCGTTCGCGCCGGTCACCCAACCGATGGGTGCGGCGATCCCGGGATCGGCCACCACCACGGACGCGCCCGGGAAGTCGGGGCCGATGTAGCCCTTGGGGAGCTCGGGGTGCGCTTCGAAGTCGGCGTCGCCGAACAGCCGCACGGCCTTCGGCGCGAGCGCGGCGGCGAGCGCGTACTCGTTGACCTCGCGGTCGCCCGGCACGATCGCCAGCCCGAGGTCGCCCGCGACGTCGAACGCGATGCACTTCAACATCACGCCCGACTCGACTCCGAGGAACTTCGAGACGCCGGTGATGCCGGGGAGATCGGGTGTGTGCACTTTCTCGAGCGGCGGGAGATCGGCGGGCGCGGACGCGGTGGCCGGATCGTTCGGCGCGTGGCGCCGCGCGGCCTCGACGTTAGCGGCGTAGTCGCACGCCTTGCACCACACGAAGTCGTCCTCGCCGACCGCGGCCACGGCCATGAACTCGTGGTTCACGTCGCCGCCCATCTCGCCCGACTGCGCCTCGACCGGCCGGAACGTCAGCCCGCAGCGCTCGAAGATCCGGTGGTACGCGTCGTACATGCGCTTGTAGCTCTCGCGGAGGCCGTCGACGTCGAGGTCGAAGGAGTACGCGTCCTTCATCAGGAACTCGCGGCTGCGGAGCAGGCCGAAGCGGGGCCGGATCTCGTCGCGGTACTTCCAGTTGACCTGGTAGAGGTTCACCGGCAGGTCGCGATACGAGCCGTACTCCTGCGCGACGAGGGCGGTGACGACCTCTTCCGCGGTCGGCGAGAGGCAGTAGCCGACGTCCTTGCGGTCGCGCAGCCGGAACATCAGGTCGCCGTAGTTCGCGTCGCGGCCCGAGCGGTCCCACAGCTCGAGCGGCTGCGCGATCGGCAGTGACACTTCCTGAGCGCCGGCGCGGTCCATCTCCTGGCGCACGATCTCCGACACCTTGTGCATCACCCGCGTGCCGAGCGGCAGCCACGAGTAGAAGCCGGTGGCCACCCGCCGGATGTAGCCCGCCCGGAGGAGGAGCCGGTGGCTGTCGACCTCCGCGTCGGCCGGGTCTTCACGCAGCGTGCGCAGGAACAACTCCGACATCCGCATGACCCACGAGGCTACCGACGAAGCCGTCGGCGTCCGCCACCTTTCGCTCCCTCGCCGTCACTCGGTTGTCGGAAAGTTCAGTCAATCAATGCACTTAGTGGACTAACTGGGTCTGAGAAATTCCCGACCTCGGCGCTGGTATTTGACGCCGGGATGGGCTACCGTACGGGTCGTGATTCAGGTCCGCGGCGCTGCCAGCATCTCGATGGGTCGTACCTCGCACGAGACCCACGACGAGATGTGTTTCGCGCGCGTCCGCTGAGCGCCCCCGCAGCACCTCTGCCCGGCGCACTGTCCCCTTCCCCACCCCGGGAGCCGCCCTGTGGCGATTGACGTACGCGAGCTGTCAACCCGAGTCCTCGACCCGATGATCTCCGAGGAGCTCGACAACTACGAGCGCACGGTGCAGGAGTACCTCGACGGCCGGGTCGACGAGGACGTCTTCCGGGTCTTCCGCCTGAACCAGGGCGTGTACGGCCAGCGCCAGGGCGGGCACAACCAGATGCTCCGTGTGAAGGTCCCGCACGGCCGGGTCACCGCCGAGCAGCTCGAGACCTTCGCCTACATCGCCGAGACCTACTCGCGCGGCTGGGGGCACCTCACCACTCGCCAGAA
>CAZLEC010000775.1:0-2195 GCA_964558245.1 uncultured Burkholderiales bacterium
CGAGCGCAACCCGCTGTTGCTCGCCACCCGACAACCCGACGATCCGGCGACCGGCCAGATCGCTCAGCCCGACCAGCTCGAGCACCTCTTGGACGCGCCGCCCCCGCTCCGCGCGGCCGACGCGCGCCATCCGCAGCCCGAAGCCGACATTGCCGGCGACGTCGCGGTGCGGGAACAACGCGTACTCCTGGAACATCAGACCGAAGCGGCGCCGGTGCGGCGGGACCGACGCGAGGTCCTCGCCGGCCCACGACACCCGCCCCGAGTCGATCGGCTGCAAACCCGCGATCGCGCGGAGCAGCGTGCTCTTCCCGCAACCGCTCGGACCGAGGATCGCGACCGTCTCCCCCGCGCCGACGGCGAGGTCGACACCGTCGACGGCGGTCGTCGCTCCGAAGCGCACGACGACGCACTCCACCGTCAGCATCAGAAGTCACCGGCCTGACGCACCTGGAGATGCTCGATCGCGAGCACGACGGCACCCGTCACGACCATCAGCACCGTCGACATCGCCATCGCCTGGCCGATGTTCAAATCGCCCGGCCGCGCGAGGAAGCGGGAGATCGCGATGGGGATCGTCGGCGAATCGGAGCGCGCCACGAACAGGGTCGCGCCGAATTCCCCGAGCGACACCGCGACGGCGAACCCGAAGCCCACCACGAACGCGCGCATCGCGATGGGGAGGTCGACCTCGCGCCACACGCGGCGCGGCGGCGCGCCGAGCACGCTCGCGGCGTCGCGCAGCCTCGGATCGATCGAGCGCAGCGCAGGCACCACCGCCCGGATCACGAACGGGATCGCGACCACCGACTGCGCGAGCGGCACCAACACCAGCTTGGCGCGAAGGTCGAGGGGCCAACGGTCGAGCGCGACGATGAATCCGAAGCCGACCGTCACCGCCGACGTTCCCAGCGGCAGCATGAGCAGCGTGTCCATCGTGCGGGTCGCGCGCCCCGGCCGCGACGCGATCGCGACCGATGCCAACCCGCCCACGACCACGGCGATCACGGCCGCGACCGCCGCGAACTCGAGCGAGTTCCGCAGCGCCTCCCAGGCGGGCACGAAGAGGGTGTCGGTGGCCGCGCTCGAGCTCAGCGCGCGGTAGGGCTCGAGCGACCAGCTGCCGCCCAGCCGCAACGACTCGACCGCCAGCACGAGGAGCGGCCCGCCGAGGAACACCACCGTGCCGCCGAGGACACCACCGACCACCGCCCGTTCCCAGCCCCGCGCCCGGCGCGACGCGTCGCGAGCGGCCACGAGTCGCTGCGCGACCGCCCGCCGTTCCTGCATGCGGGCCAGCACGAGGAGCAACGCGAACACCGCCACCATCTGCACGAGCGCCAGGGCCGCCGCGGTCGGGAAGTCGAGGAGCTCCGTCGCCTGGCGGTAGATCTCCACCTCGAGCGTCGCGTGCGCCGGATCGGAGATGAGCAGCACCACACCGAACGCGGTGAACGTGAAGAGGAACACGATCGACGCGGCCGCCGCGATCGGCGGCCCGAGCAGAGGCAACGTGACCTCGCGAAAGGCGCGCACTCGCGACGCGCCGAGCACCCGGGCCGCGTCGGTGCGACGCGGATCGAGATGCGCCCAGAACCCGCCGACCGTGCGCACGATCACCGCGACGTTGAAGAACACCTCGGCCACGAGCAAGGGACCGACCCCGCGCTGCCAGCCGAGGAACGACAACGCGCCGCCGGGCCGGAACAGCACGAGGAAGGCCGTCGCCACGACCACGGTCGGCAACACGAAGGGAACCGTGACGAACGCGCGAAACAGCCGCTTGCCCCGGAAGTCGTAGCGGGCCACGACGTAGGCCGCGGGAAGACCGACCGCGAGTGTGAGCGCGGTCGCCACCAGCGCCTGCCACAACGTGAACCAGGCAACGTGCCGGAGCCCGCGGTCGGTGAGCACGCGGTGCAACGCCCCGGCCGACACCGACCGGCCGATGATCGCCGCGACGGGCCACGCGAAGAACACACCGAGGAATCCGAGCGGGATCAACGCGCGCAGGACGCGCCCGGCGCGGCTCAATGCAGCACGGTCTGCGTCCACTCGTCGAGCCAGTGGTTGCGGTTGGCGCCGATCGTGTTCACATCCATCGAGTACGCCGGCGGTTGTTCGGCGAAACGGGTGAACACCGACGGCAGCTTGGTTCCGCGCACCGCCGGGTACACGTAGTTCTGGAGCGGGAT
>CAZLEC010000776.1:0-2191 GCA_964558245.1 uncultured Burkholderiales bacterium
ATGTACAGCGTTTACCACCAGGTGAAGATCTAGCAACGGAATCCGCAGGACGCGCGATTCCAGTCCCGGGCGGGACACCAAGCACGGAAGACAGTGGGGCGGATGAACGGGCAACACAAGCAACACGAGCGCGACGATGGCTTCACGCTCATCGAGTTGCTCATGTCGATCGTGATCGTGGGGATCCTCGCGGTGGTCGCAATCGTGGGCGTCGCGGGATTGCAGGAAAAGGGGCAGACCGCGGCATGCGCGACCTCGTTGGACGCCGCGAAGTCGGCGACCGAGATGTACTACTCGATCACGGGCGGGAAGTTCCCGCAGACGTTCGCAAACCTCACGAACCCGCCCGACGGCCATCCGTTGCTCGACCCCGCGCCGGGAGTCATCGAGGGAGCAACGACACTCGTGGGCAAGGACGGCAACTGGACGGTCACGATGGTTCCGGGCGCCACAACGAGTGACCGAACGACCTATACCGGCTGCGCAACAGCCGGGACATGATGTCAATACAAAGCCGCAATGCAGCGGGCGAGCATCAACGGGAGGAACAGGAAATGCAGGAGCAAGAGAAGCGGGAGCAGGGTTTCACCCTGATCGAGTTGCTCATCGCGATTGTCGTGGTCGGCATCCTCACGGCAGTGGCGATCGTCGGCATTGCCGGTCTCACCAACAAGGGCAACAGTTCAGCGTGTTCCGCCACCGTCGACGCGGCCAAGGCTGCAGCGGCGGTGCACTACGCGAACACGGGCGGCCAGTACCCGGCGAGCTTCGCCGCGATGACCGGCACGAACCCGCCGGAGCTCACGCTGGCGAGCGGCGTCAAGGACAACGGCACGACCCTCACGGGCAACGGCTGGACCGTCACGATGACGGGTGGCGGCAGCGGGCCGAACACCTTCACCGGTACGGCGAACGGCGCGAACTGCGAGGCCACGGGCGGCTCCTGATCGCGGCGAAGTCCGCTGCTGATTGTGCATCGCGGCCCGGGACGGCATCACCGTCCCGGGCCTGATGCTCCAGAATGCAGGAAGAAGTGAGAGGAACAGAAGTTGCGTCGTCGTGACGAAGCGGGTGAGACACTCGTAGAGATCCTGATCTCGGTTGTGATCATGGGTCTCGTCACGGGCGCGATCTTCGCCACGTACGCAACTGCCGCGTCGGGATCGAAGAGCCAGCGCACGTTCGTAGCGGCCGACGCGGCCCTCCGTGACGCCGCCGAGCTCACGAAGAGCGCGGTCAAGACGCAATGCGGCAACGGGGGAACGAGCTACACCGTCGACTTCTCCGCGCTCGCCACCAACGGCATCACTCCGCCGGCCAGCATCACGAATAACCTGTGTCCCGGCCCGACAACGGTGACCCCTGTGACGTTCACGGTCACTTGGCCCGGGCAAACGCAGTCACTCACCATCGACGTGAGATCGCCGTGAGCGTTCTTCGCAGTCGGGTCGAACGAGACGAGCGGGGCGCCTCGCTCGTCCTCGCGATCGTGTTCATGGTCGTCGCGGCCGCGATCGGAGCCGGCATGACCGCGGCCGTCACTTCGGGCGTCAACGACACGACCGCGCTCGCCGCCGCGCGCAACCGCGAGTACGCCGCCGACGGCGCCATCGAGACTTCGATCGCAAGGGTCCGCGGCATCGCCAACGCCGGGATCGCCGCGCCCGGCTGCCCGAACATCTACAACCCGGGACTCAACGGAGTCCCGATCCGGGTCGACTGTGCGAACACGCCATCGGTGGCGCGCACACCGACCGGCACCGTCGTCATCCAGAACAACGTGACGTTCATGGCGTGCCTCGACCAGACACCCTCGGTCCCGTGCACGTCCGCAAACGCGATCATCAACGCCGTTATCAACTACGAGGCGAACGGGGCGCAGGAGTCCGCGTTCGTCGAGGCGTGGAGTGTGAACAAGTGAACCTCCGCCGGCCCTCACGGAAGAGCAGCCCGCGGCCCAACGGCGAACAGGGTTTCACGCTCATCGAAGTCGTGATCAGCGTGGTGTTGCTGACGCTCATCACCGGCGTGCTCACCGCGGCGTTGATCTCGTCGCTGAATCAGTCGTCGTCAACGAACGCGCACACCCACCAGTCGAACTACGCGCAGATCACCGCGACGTGGTTCGAGCGCGACGCGCAGGCCGCCGGCGGCATCGACCCGACCACGGGTGGAAAAGACCCGACGCTCG
>CAZLEC010000777.1:0-2189 GCA_964558245.1 uncultured Burkholderiales bacterium
CTCCCGGCCGCCCTCCATCTGCTCGGCCCAGTAGTGCCCGGTCACCCGCTTCCCGACGAGGCGGCCCTGGAGGTCGGGGAACACGACGAGCACGGTGTCGATTGCGCCGTTGACGATCTCTTCGCGCAGCTCGGCCGCTGTGAGCATTCCGGGCACGGTCGTCATGCGTGCATCGTAGAAGACAGTTACTCCGGCGTGACGTAAGCGGCAGTGATGCCGCCGTCGACCACGAGCGCGGCGCCGGTCATGAACGATGCGTCGTCGGAGGCCAGGAACAGCGCGGCTTTCGCGAGCTCCTCGGCGCGGCCGAGGCGACCCATCGGGATGTGCACCATCCGCCGGGCTCGCCGCGCCGGATCCGACAGGAGCTCCTGGAGCAGCTGCGTCTCGATCGGGCCGGGACACAGCGCGTTCGCACGGATGCCCTGACGCGCGTACTCGACCGCGATCTCCCGCGTCATCGAGAGCACGCCACCTTTGCTCGCGGTGTACGCGATCTGCGCGGTTGCCGCGCCCATCAACGCGACGAACGACGCGACGTTCACGATCGCCCCGCCTCCCGACGCGAGCATCGCGGGAATGCCGGCCTTGCAGCCGAGCCACACGCCTTCGAGGTTGATCGCCATCACCCGGCGCCACGTCTCCTGCGGAGTGTCGAGCACGCCGCCGTCGTCGTCGGGGAAGATGCCCGCGTTGTTGTACAGCACGTGCAGCGCGCCGTAGGTGTCGACCGCGGCGGCGACCATGGCCTGACAGTCGGACCACTCCGACACGTTGGCGCGCACGAACGTCGCGTCGCCGCCGGCCGCGCGCACCGCGTCGACGGCTTCGTGTCCGGCGCGCTCGTCGATGTCGCTGACGACGACACGCGCTCCTTCCGACGCGAACAGCTCGGCCGCGGCGCGGCCCATTCCGCTTCCCGCGCCCGTGATCAGCGCGACCTTGCCTTCGAGTCTAGCGCTCATGTGGTGCTCGCCGATCCGTAGACGCGCGGACCGAAGATCACTTCGGCCTGCAGCTGGCCCGTGTTACACGCGTTCGTACGCGTCCCCTGCTCGAGGATCCAGTTGTTCATCTTGTCGACGATCGGGTCGACGCCGGCGGTGGCCGGTTCGATGAACCGCGCGTCGTTCCCGATCCGGCGCAGATCGCTCACGTAGTGGTCGCGCGCGGCGATCAGGTGCTTCCAGTCGCCGAGCCATCCTGTCAGCGCGATCGCGGGCGTCTTCTGCTTGGGGTGCAGGGCGGCGAGCCGGGTGACCATGGCGCCGAGAATCGCGTCTTCGTGGTCGAGGCGGTCCGCCCGGGCCAGCACGGCGGCCTTCTCTCCGACCTGGGGCAGCGCGCCGAGCTGGTGCTGCGCGTCGAGGCAGGCCTGCTCGACCGTGCGGGCGGTCGGATCGTCGAGTCGTTCGGGGGACCGGCCTCCCGCGGTGACGGAGTACGTGAGCGCGAACGCCCAGAGCCCGACGAACACCACGAGCACGCCGATGAAGATGCGCCGCCGGATGCGCCGGGTCCTCGTGATCCCGGAAGTGGTCACGGCCCCGTTCCGGTGCGGCGCCTCGGGTGCCGGGCTGCCACCGTCGTTCGAGAGGAAGGTCAGCGGCTCTCGGTCGGGCACCGGTCCATCCTCTCCGCCGCCTGGCCTCTCCCGCCAGCTGGGGCACCCATCTCCGCAGGGTGCGCGCGCTCGACCGGCCGATCAGTCGAGATCGAGCAGCATCGTCAGCAGCTCTTCGTGGTTCGGCCAGTCGGCCGGCCCGGGCGCGTTCTCGGCGCGCGGTACGACCTCGAAGCCCTGGCGCGCGAACAGCCGGCGCGCGGGGTTCTCGGTGGCGATACTCACGCTGATCGACGGCGAGCCGTCGGCCCGGGCGCGGCTCACGAGCGTGCCGAGCAGGAGGCTGCCGACGCGCTGGCCTCGACACTCGGGGTACACGGCGATCGCGATCTCCGGCACTCCCGTGCGGACGAACGCGAAGCCGGGCTCGACCGCGCTGAACTGCCGGTACCAGACTGCGCCGATCGGCTCGTTGAGACGGTCGAGCGCGACGATCGCGCCGTCGCCCATGCGGCCCCAATCCTCGACGTAGCGCCGGAGCTCCGGCCGCTGCAGCAGCTCGTCGAGCGGCGGTCGCTCCTCGGCCCCGTCGTCGCGCCAGTACACGACTTCGTAGAGCATCTCC
>CAZLEC010000778.1:0-2185 GCA_964558245.1 uncultured Burkholderiales bacterium
TCCCGTCGTCTGCTGTAATTCGGCGAGGGGGTGGGTCGGATGCACAAGCGTGGTCTCGCGATACTGACGACGTTGGTGGTGGTTCCCACGTCGCTGGCCGTCTACCTGGCGCAGCCGGCGGCATCGACCGCGTCGTCGACGACGGACCAGACGATCGGGATGCCGAAGGCGGCGATCAACCTGGCGGCGATCTCGCTCGGCTCGGCGAGGTCGTCGACGACGCCCAAGATCGGCTACCTCGACCGGTGCGGCGGCACTCCGAGCGGCGGACCGCCGGTGTCGATCCCGCCTTGGGTCAACACGACCGCGCACACCTGGGACGCGAAGAACAAGGCCGCGGTCGAGGGAAACGTCACGCGCACCGCCACGTTCAAGGCCACGCACACCGGCGCGAACCTGGTGATCACCGGCAACGGCCTGCCCGCGCGCTCGGGTACGTTCCCGGTCGCGCAGTCGGACCCGGCCTTCGCGTACAACCCCGACCCCAGTTCGATCACCGCGCACTCGATCAAGTTGACGATCCCGTACAACCCCAAGGTGAACAGCTCGCCCAGGTGTGAGGGGGGAACGGTCGGGATCGCGGCCAACGGCATCCCGATCCTCGACGGGTTCGACGCGGGCGGCAACGACGCGGCCGCCGTCGAGGTCCAGGACACGTGCCACGGTCACCCGAACACCTTCGTCGGCTACCACTACCACTCGCTGTCACCGTGCCAGCTGACGACCGCGGCGCTCACGCACACCACGCTCGAGGGCTGGGCGCTCGACGGGTTCGGTATCTACGCCGAGTACAACAGCAAGGGCCAGCTGCTCCAGAACTCGAACCTCGACGTGTGTCACGGCCGCACGAGCGCAGTCCCGTGGCACGGCAAGACGGTGAAGATCTACCACTACGACATGACGTTCGAGTTCCCCTTCACCGTCGGCTGCTTCCGCGGGACGCCGTCGTCGTTCCTCGGCATGACGATCACCGGCGGCGGGCTCAACAAGTAGGCGGACGTCGATCGGCTTCGTGAGGTAGGCAGTCGCGCCGCCGCTCATCGGCGCCGGCCAGACGCCTTATGCTCCGGGCGAACCGGAGCGAGGTGCAGTGTGGCCGAGTTGCGCGCGGACCTGGTGTTGGAGGGCGGCGGCGTGAAGGGGATCGCCCTGGTCGGCGCGATCTCCGTGTTGGAGGAGCGCGGGTACGAGTTCCACCGCGTCGCCGGCACGTCGGCCGGCGCGATCGTCGGCGCGCTGGTCGCGGCCGGGTTCCGGGCCTCCGAGCTCCACGAGATCATGCAGTCGGTCCGGTATCCCGAATTCCAGGACGGCGGTCCGCTCGACCACGCGGGGCTGTTCGGGAAGGCGATCGAGCTCGTGTTCGAGCACGGCATCTACAAGGGCGACCAGCTGAAGAAGTGGCTCGGTGACCTGCTGCGGAAGAAGGGGGTCGAGCGATTCGGCCAGGTCCATCTCGACCCACCCGATCCCGTCGTGGGCCCGGAGCAGCAACACCGGCTGGTCGTGATGGCCTCCGACATCTCGGGCGGAGAGCTGCGCCGCCTGCCGTGGGACTACCACGTGTTCGGTGTCGTGGCCGACGAGGCGCTGCTGGTCGACGCGGTGCGCGCGTCGATGTCGATTCCGTTCTTCTACGAGCCGGTGAAGCTCGAGAACGCCGACGGGCAGCCGTGTTGGCTCGTCGACGGAGGGATGCTCTCGAACTTCCCGATCGGAGTGTTCGACCGCGCCGTCGGTGAGCGTCCGAGGTGGCCAACGTTCGGGATCAAGCTGTCGGCCCGGCCCGACGCACCGCAGCACATCGTCAACGACGTGCACGGCACCGTCTCGATGACCAAGGCGATGATCGAGACCATGACCGGCTTCTACGACCGGATGCACATCGACGAGCCGGGGGTGCTCGCCCGCACGATCTTCGTCGACACGATGAAAGTGCCGGCCACCGACTTCGGCATCAGCGGCGAGACTCAGCAGCAGCTCTACGACAACGGCCGCGCCGCCGCGACCGCGTTCCTCGACGGCGGCCCCGGCCGGCCCGCCTGGAACTTCGACGACTACATCGCCAAGTACCGGAGCGGGTGAGCGTGCTCGGGTTGGCGGAGGGAGTGGGATTCGAACCCACGGTGAGTTGCCCCACACACGCTTTCCAAGCGTGCCGATTCGGCCGCTCTCGCACCCCTCC